>CALEAR010000308.1 GCA_937943665.1 uncultured Alcanivoracaceae bacterium | reverse complement strand
CTAAATGGCAATGGGAATCTACAAACTGCAAAAGAGCCTCCTATAGGGTTTGCGTGGGTCGGTCTGATTCTAAGGAACCAGCTAAGTGTGCTTCGATGGTGCGGCGCGCCGTATCATCTTGGCCAGAAAACTGAACACCCACACCACTGCTACGGCCGCCGGGGGCCCCTGCGGGGGTAATCCATACCACGGTACCCGCCACAGGGATTTCGCGAGGTTCATCCATGAGCTTTAATAAAAAGAAAATATCTTCACCTAAGTTGTACTTACGATTGGTGGGCATAAAAATCCCCCCGTTTTTAAGGAAAGGCATATAAACAGAATATAGCACTGCCTTATCTTTTATTGTCATGGTGGGAATGGCACCACGTCCACCGGGCATACGCATAGCTAGGCTCCTTAATTACAATTCTTAGTAAGCTTGTGCCACATCTCGGGCCACTGGTACCCCAAGCAGCACCATTAGCAACTGTTCATATAACATTTCTTTATTGGGGTTTGCACCAGAAACCCACAGCGTTAAGGCCCTTAACACCGCATCCTGAAACGCAAATAAGCGCTCTGGTCGAAGGGCGGAAAAGGCCTTTATGCCAGCGAGTAAGGCCTTATCTTGCACTGTGATTGCACTATGCTGAGACTTAATGGCCAATGCAAGCCACTGGTATAAAGCAGTTAAGAATTCTTCCACATGAAATTCCGCTAACTGCTTCGCAATTTGCGGTAGTTGGGGCGCTTGTTGCTGGATCGTAGCAATTTGCGTGAATAATGTCTCACGCTGTTCGAACCAAGGCTTTTCTTTAAGTGCCATGGCTTGTAATGGCGCTCCCCGTGCCGCAAGCAATAAGCCTTTCGCTTCTTCTTCAGGAATATGTTGAGACGCTAGCCACTGCACACCATCTTCAATAGAAGGGGGCAATACATTATGTTGCTGGCAGCGACTCACCACTGTGGGTAAAAACTGGCTTGGCCGCTCTCCCACCAGTAGTAGCAGGGTTTTCGCCCCTGGTTCTTCTAAGGTTTTAAGCAACGCATTTTGGGCATTCCAGTTCATTTGTTGTGCTGGGGAAACCACAATGGTGCGATAGCCGCCTTGGGTGGCGGTACGATGGCTAAATTCCACTAAGGCGCGCATTTGATCAATTAAAATGGCTTTGCCCTCTTCCTCCGGTGCCACAAACAAATGATCCGGATGGCTACCAGCGATAAAAAGCTGGCAGGCACTGCATTGCCCACAAGGGGAAATAGAGGCTCGCTGTTGGCAATGCAACCACTGACAAAACTCTAGCGCAGCGGCTTCTTTACCCAGGCCTGGTGCACCCAATAACAGTAATCCATGGGGCAAACGGCCTTGTGCTTCTTGTTCTACAAAGCGAGTGAGGGCATCTGTTAACCAAGGATACGGCATCTGACCGCCCCACTGATGCAGTAAATATTCAAGGCGATGGGTAACAGCTCGGGCCACTTCCTCTTGAGAAAGTGCTCCATTAATTAAATGAAATCGCTGTGGGTTTTGTTGAGCGCGGGCTAAGTATACGGAACGTACGCGTTCAAAAAAGGCCACTTCTTGCTGTTCGAAGCGATCTAATGCAGCTCGCTTTTTCGCACGGGAAAGGCCCTGCTCCACAGGAATATCAAATAACAGGGTGGCATCGGGTTGTAGTTGCTCCTGCACTAGAGTTTCTAAGGTGGCAATGGGCGATAAGGGAATACCGCGCCCGCCACCTTGGTAAGCAAAAGTGGCATCGGTGAAGCGATCGCAAAGCACCCATGTGCCTTGAGCTAAGGCGGGCTTAATCACTTCTTCAAGATGTTGGGCTCGGGCAGCAAACACTAAGAGCAGTTCCGTCATGGGAGCCATAGGGGCTTCGGTTGGAGCAATCAGCAATTCGCGTATTTGCTCGGAAAGCCTTGTGCCACCGGGCTCCCGTGTGTGCAAATGCGGAATGCCGTGCTCTGCTAAAAACTGGGTGACTGTGGCGATTTGAGTGGATTTACCCGCCCCCTCCACGCCTTCAAAGGTAATGAATCTTGCTTTCACTGCACTGTCTCCGCAGGGCTTGAGCGATAATCCGCACGACGATTTAGCTGGTAGCGCCTCACCGCTGCCTCATGCTCTGCTAAAGTGGCGGAAAAATGATGAGTGCCATCGCCCTTAGCCACAAAATATAAAGCCTTACCTTCCGCTGGGTTGGCAGCGGCTTCGAGGGCTTTAGCACCGGGCATGGCAATGGGTGTGGGCGGTAGCCCAAAAATGGTATAAGTGTTGTATGGCGTGGGGGTACGTAAATCTTTGCGGGTGATGCGCCCCACATAGGCTTCTCCCATGCCATAAATTACAGTGGGATCCGTTTGCAAGCGCATGCCTTTTTGTAAACGCCGTACAAAGACTCCTGCAATATCAGGCCTTTCACTGGGGACTCCTGTTTCACGTTCAATGATGGAGGCCATAATAAGTAGCTCATAGGGGGAATCATAGGGCAAATCCGGCTGCCTATTTTCCCAAGCGGCCGCTAAGCGTTGTTCCTGCGTGGATAAAGCCCGCTGCAAAATGGCCAGATCCGTATCCCCCTTGGTGTAATGGAAAGTGTCGGGGGCAAACCAACCTTCAGGGTGTTCCCCTGCTCTGCCTAGGGCCGCCATGATATCTGCATCGCTGAGCTCGATGATCTCATGGGTGATATTGTTTTTGCTGCGTAGCAAGGCTTTGAGATCCCGAAAGCGTGTTCCTTCCACTATGGTAATGGCATGGCGCACTACTTTTCCTTCCCGCACAAGATCAAGCACATCTTGCACTGTGTTGGCGCTTCGCAAATCGTATTCCCCCGCATGCACACGGGCTAAATCAGGGTGCAAACGTAATTGAATACGCAGCGCAAGGGCTAAGGCTTCTCTTTCTTCGGAGGCTAAAAAGCCGGCCTCGGCCAACAAGGTGGGAAGATGACGAACCGTTTGCCCCGTGGGGAAATCAAAATAAGATTCCGTGTTTTCATGGTGCAACGGCGTATGGCGTAGCTTGTGTTGGCTCCAGTGTACTACACCCCAAAGCGCAAGCCCCCCAGCCAAGGCGAGCACCACTAGAGCACTTAAAAACTTTTTAACCATGCCACAACTGCTCCCATTGTTGTTGCAAGCCCAGGGTTTCATCACCCACGGTGAGTGAACGGGCCCCTAAGGTGCGAATGGGGACTATGCCCATAATGCTATTACAACCAAATGCTTCTTCCACTTGTGTTTCAGGGAAAGGTAAGTGTTGGCTCACCAATAAGGTTGGGGATAATTGCTCTAGTACCCATTGCCGTGCCACGCCTTTCACTCCTGCATGCGTTAGCGAAGAAGTCCACCACTGTTTTCCTGCACGTAGAAAGAGGTTCATGGCCGAGAGTTCCACTGGCTGATCATGGCCATCTCGTAACAGGGCTTCATGCCAGCCGTGCTCGGCGGCCTCA
>CALEAR010000307.1 GCA_937943665.1 uncultured Alcanivoracaceae bacterium | reverse complement strand
TATGTGCGCTGGCAGGCTGCCCAACACTTGTATGGGCTAGCTTTGCATGAAGAGGGTGAAAGCCCCATGGCCAACACCCTAGTGGAGGTGATGGAGGCATTGCTTGCGCAAGCCCCAGGGCAAGAGGCGTTGGCTTCTTTGCTGCTGGCGTTGCCCTCTCTTAATGAGGTGGCGGCGGGGTTAGAAAAGGTGGATTACCAAGCCATCCAGCGGCGCCATCAAGCACTTTCAGCCTATATTGGCGAAGCCTTGGCGCCGGCTTGGCGGCGCTGCATTTTGCCCTTAGGCGAAACCCCTTATTCACCAAAGGCGGAACAAATGGGTAAGCGCCGCTTAGAAGGGGTGGCTTTAAGCTACTTAAGTGCAGCAAATATTTCTGAAATTGATACACAGTTACGCTCAATTTATTTTGAGGCTGATAACATGACGCAGCGATTAAGTGCTCTGCGTTTGCTTTGGCATTATGAAGGCCAAGAGGCAGAGCAGCTTATGGCCCATGCTTATGAGGCTGCGTTAAATGAACCTTTGGTAATGGATGCATGGTTTCAAGTGCAAGCCACTAAGCCTTCAGGAGGCACAGTGGAGGCTGTGGCACAGTTGCTTAACCATGAACAATTTGAATGGACAAACCCCAATAGAGTGCGTGCTCTGTTAGGGCAATTTGCTCAACACAACCCGGTGGCATTTCATCGTGAAGATGGTGCAGGGTATGCCTTGTTCTGTGAGAGTTTAGTGCGCTTAGATGCGTTAAACCCACAAATGGCAGCACGTCTTTTAGGAGCAGTCATGGATTGGCGCAAGCTAGGCGATGCTCAGCAACGTTTGTTGCGTGAAGCCTTGCAGCAGTTAGCGCGCCACGGTTTATCCGTTCAAAGCCAAGCTGTAATGGAGCAATTACTGGCCTAAATTTGCATTACCAAGGTGGCGGTTAACCCTGTTAATCGCCTCCACGCTGGGGAGATGGTGGAGTTTCACGCAGCCAATAGCTCAAAACACATAAGAATATACGGAGTTGCGTGATGCACTATGGAATCCCGCGTCCAAAGCGCTTAAGCCTTGCTGTGGCTAGTGTTTCTTTGGCGTCGTTTATTTATGCTTTACCTGCTAAAGGGCTGGATCTCGATTTTAATCATCCTTCTATTTCTGGCCGCTTGGATACCACCGTATCCTTAGGTGCCCTGTGGCGCACTGAAAGACCTTCAGCGGATTTAGCCGCTAATGACCCTGATATTATTAATATGGTGCAACAGGGGTATGGCACCCAAATTAACCGTAACGATGCTAATAATAATTTTGGCCGAGGTTTGGCCTCTTTTGTGGGGAAGGTAACACCTGAGCTTCATTTAGATTTTGGCTATAACTATGGGGCCAAGGTCAGTGCCACCGCTTTCCATGATTTTTATTTAATGGAAAAAAACCAGGATATGAGTGGCAAAAACCCCTACGTAAATAATGATACTAATGAGCGTTTTACTCGCACCACAGAACGCAAGGCTGGTCAGCGAGCACGCTTATTAGATGCTTATGTATGGGGCGATTTTGATGTGGCTAATCGGCCGCTCACTGTGCGTTTAGGGCGCCAAGTCATCAACTGGGGTGAAGCCCTTTTTATGCAAAACGGCATTAATACCGCTAACTATATTGAGTTGGCCTCATTACGCCGCCCAGGGGCAGAAATCAAAGAAGCTCTTTTACCCTTAGGTGCTTTGCACTTTTCCTATGAGCTTACGCCGAATTTAAGCACAGAGGCTTTTTATCAGTTCCAATGGCACCACACAGAGGATGCTCCCGTGGGATCTTACTATTCCACCCACGATTCCTATCCTGCCTATGGTGGGAATTCTGTGATTGTGGATGGGCGAGTGGTGGGAGCCAGTTTAGCGCAGCGGTTTGGAGACCCTACCTTGATTCCTGAAGTGGCTCAGGGGTTTGCTGCGTACGGCGGTACCACGCAAGCGCAGTTCCGTCGCACCAGTGATGAAAAAGCCAGTCATCAAGGGCAGTTTGGGGTTTCAGCCCGTTATTTTGCCGATAGTTTAGGGGGCACTGAGTTTGGGTTTTATTACACTCGCACCCATGCCAAGTTGCCTGTGGTGGCGGCGCAAATGAATAAGCTCACAGCAGAAACCCCAGGTTATGGTGGTATTGCGGAGCTTATTGATCACTCCCAATACGCCATGGTATATCCCGAAGATATCGATATGTTCGGTATTAGCTTTAGCAGCAATGTGGGGCCTGTGGCGTTATCGGGTGAGGTGGCGTACCGTCCCAAACAACCCATTCTTAATGATGTGGGCGATAACCTAGTGGCGGGCTTAGCCGGTGCTGCCAGTGAAGCGGCCCCAGGCGGTGCGCCAACAGTTGGCAGCATTACGGAACATCGCGTACGCAATAACGAAGGCGGCTCTTGCTTGGGGTCGGATGAAGCCATTATCGCAGGGCAGCGTTATTACTTTTACGAAGAAGCTAAAATGACTAACGCTTCTTTGGTGAGCATCTTTAACTTTGGCCCCTCACTGGGCACCGATGATTTAATGTTTGTGCTTGAGTTAGGTGCTGAGCACGCGGGGGGGTTAGATAAAAACTTACACTATGCATCCACTGCCGCCATGCTAAAGGAAGAAGATGATTTTCATCATGGTGAGGATAGCTATAAGAGCTATCTGGATACCTTTTCTTGGGGGTATAAAGCCGTTCTTAAAGCCAGCTACAATGATATTTTCCAAGGTATAGGGCTTAACCCCTCATTAATCTTCTCCCATGATGTGGAAGGTAACTCTGTGGTGGGCGGTAACTTTATGCAGCACCGTAAGGCCGCCACCTTAGGGTTGGAGTTTGTGTATATGAATAACCTCACAGTGGGAGCACAATACACAAGTTTCTGGGGAGCAGGCTACAGCAACAAGCTACGTGATAGAGATAATGTGGCGTTAAGTGTGAGTTATTCATTCTAAATAATAAATGGAGCGCTTTAACCCAAGGTTGAAGCGCTTTTGCTCTACGGAGAATAAAATGCTGAAAAAAACAATCATAGCGGGAAGTTTTATATCCCTTTCTCTTATGTTTGCTGCAGGAGCACAAGCGGCGGTATCGGCTCAAGAAGCGGATCGTTTAGGTAAGGAACTCACGCCATTTGGTGCCATTAAAGAAGGAAATGGAGCCGATATTCCTGCTTGGACGGGGGGAATACAGCGCGATGATATTCCTTCAAGTTACACACGGCCTGGCCAACACCACCCTGATCCTTTTGCTAATGATCGCGTGGTGCGCACCATTGATAACAATAATAAGCATCGGTTTGCGGATCGTTTAACCGAGGGCACTAAAGCCCTAATGGAAACGTATCCAGATACTTTTAGTATTCGTGTGTATCCCACTCGCCGCACCACGGCCGCGCCACAGTGGGTATACGATAATGTGAAGGCCAATGCCACCCGTGCCAAACTC
>CALEAR010000306.1 GCA_937943665.1 uncultured Alcanivoracaceae bacterium | reverse complement strand
GGTATCCACATTGCCGCCTTGATTAAAGCCTGGTTCACAGCCCGCCAACCACAGAATACGAGTGAGAATCCAATCCCGCTCTGGATATTGCGCACCGAGGCTTGGAGTATAAATTTCCCCTGTGAAACGACGCCCCACAAACACCGCATTCATAGGGGCATCTGCTCCAATTTTGGCGCGTATTCGGTGTTTACCTAAGGGAGTACCACCACTGCCCTCTTGTTGGTTAGGGCCATTTTTTGCCGTGGACACAGGGAAGCGGTGCTCCCCCCCTTGAGCATCGATAAAGGTTAAAGTTTGCTGACGAATAGAAACATGAATATGCATGTGGTTAGGATGCCCCATAAGGTGCACGAAAACCAGCCACCACGAAGGGTAATAAACGCTCCACCACCTTATCAAGGCCTAAAGGGTTACCAAAATCCTGCTGGCTAATTTGCTGCATGGAGGTAAAGCCTTGCAAGGTGAAGATCACAGACCCCAAGGCAAAGTGTGAGCGCAAAAAAAGTTCAGTGGGCGGAATTTCAGGTAACGCATTGCACAGCAAACGTAAATACCGTTCGAACAAGGCCGCGTAACGCTGTTTAAAAAAGCGCCGCAAATGATCCTGAGATTGTGTGTAAGCCAACCCAGCCAAACGAAAGAAAATCAGCGCCCTTTCTTGCTCTTTCTCGGTGTTACCAATGGCAAGTGCCACCAACACCCCAAGCAACCACTCCAAGGTCACCATTTCCTCATGCTCACCAAGCTGATCGAGTTGTTTGGTAATGGCCTCTGAAAAAGGATCCATAAAGCGTTGGAACACTGCCTGAATGAGCGCCTCTTTAGAACCAAAATGATAATTCACCGCCGCTAGGTTCACCCCAGCTTTTTGGGTAATGGCGCGTAATGTGGTTTCGGCAAACCCTTGTTCTGCGAAGAGTTGCTCTGCTGCATCCAATAGCTTTGTGGCTGTATCGTGGTGGGTCATAACCTCTCCTTGGAAAGAGGTTTCAAACGTACGTTTAAAACAGAAGGGTGTCAATCACCATTCGGTGGGATCACCCTTGTATCTCAATGCGGCTATGCCCTACCCCTGCGCCTTTTAGCACTTTAATTTGCACAGGAATGCGCTCCTTCATGGCCTCCACATGGCTAATAACGCCGATCATTTTGCCGTGGGCTTCAAGGCCATCTAGGGCATTTAATGCCACATCCAACGTATTGGCATCTAAGGTGCCAAACCCCTCATCCAAAAATAAGGAACCTAGCTCATGTTTATGGCTAACAATATCCGAGAGGGCTAATGCTAACGCCAAGCTCACCAAAAAGCTTTCCCCACCAGAAAGTGTACGTGTGTGGCGCACCGTATCTGCTTGCCAGGTATCCACCACTTCAATTTCAAGCTCCGCATCCGCTTGACGAGCTAGCTGATAGCGCCCATCAAAACGCGCTAAGTGTTCGTTTGCCCTGTGAATCAGATGATCCAAGGTGAGCCCTTGGGCATAACGCCGATACTTATCTCCACTAGCAGAACCAATAAGGTGGTTAAGCAGCTCCCACTGCTCCATTTGCTCCTCTAGCTTGCGAATTTTTTCTTGCAGTTCGGCTTGTTGTGCTCTTTGCTTATCATCTTGGGCTAAGGCGCTACTCCCCTCTCCTTTTTGGTGATGAGAATAGGAATAATCTTTCTCTAAAGCAGCCCAACGCTCCGTCAACGCCTCATGGCTTTCTTGGGTAACAGGAGCTTGCATTAAAGCATCATAAGCCTGTGTTGCCGATTCATAAGCGTACTGGGCACGCTGTAATTGCTCTTGAAGCTGTTGGCGCTCAAGTTTGAGCTTTTGTGCTCTGTCCTGCGCAAGCAATGCCGCTAAATAGGCCGCTTCGGTGGTGAAGGGGCTTTCGCTCAGTGCGGTTTGCCAAGCGCTAGCAGCTAAGCGCAGAGCTTGGGTGGCGGCGTGAATATGTTCTTCTAGCTGCCCCGCGCGACCGATCAACTGTTGCTCTTGCTGTGCTAGCTTAGCCAACACCTCTAGCCAATGATCATAGCTACCCTCTAAAGCCAGCCCCGTGGGGGAGGCTTCAGTGAGTGCTTCCCATTCCCTGCGGGCTTGCTGCACCTTGTGCTGCCACTGGGAAACTTCATCAGCTAGCCTTTGCAGGCGTTCCTTGGCCAAGGGCAATTGATGTTTTTGTTCTTGCCAGCGCTGGTATGCCGCCTGTTGTGATGTAAGCCAATGATGAATATCTTCCGGCCAATCAATCCCGTAGTGGGTTAAGGCCTTCTGCAGCTCTTGGGTAACAAAGTACTGTTTTACCTTAAGATCTTGGATGTCTCGCTGCTGCGCTGTTATATTTTTCGCCGCACTAGTACGAAACTCACGTGCCGTGGCCACCGCTCTTTCTTGATCTTTATACGCTTCTTGAGCTTGGTGAAGGACTGCCTGAGCCTGCTGTACCTTTGTTTCCGCCTCCTCTACCCTCTGAATATTATCAGCAAGCGTTTCACAGCGCTCTTCTATAGCGTGATTCGCTTGAATAAAATCCGCTTCTCGAACTTCGGCTAGCGTTTTATGCAGTATGTTTTGTACATCTCCTGCTAAGTCGCTCTCGCTTTTTTGAAGCTGCAGCGCTTGCTCATTTATGTGCTGTGAAAGCGTTGCTAACTGGGTTTCTAAAGTGAGCTTTTCCTCATAACAGGCTTGGCGGTGCTGTTCAGCCTCATGATGTTTTTGCCGATACTGCGCAAGAGTGTTTTGTGTTTCTGTTAAGTTGGCATCCTCCACCACCGGGGCACCGGGGTGCTCAGTGGACCCGCATAATAAGCAAGGTTCCCCTGCCACTAAAGCACTGCGCAGGGATTCCAACGCCAAAACATCACGCTCAAGCTCAAGTTTTTCCTCTTGTTTGGCAACCAAATGCTGATAATGCGCCTCTTCTTGCTTTGCTCGCTCAAGCTTTTGATGTACCGCATCAAGCGCCTGTTGGCTGCGTTGTAAAGCCGCACGCTTTTCTGCTAATTGCGATTGCTCCCCTTGAAAACGCTCCCACTGCACCTTGGTATATTCAAGCTCCATTTGCTGCTGGCGCAGCTCGTTCATCTGTAACTGCAAGGCATGAGCACCCCCTTCAGTGCTTAATGCTGCAAGCTGTTGCTCTGCAGTATCTAAGGCCATTTGAGCGCTATGCACGGCCTTCTCTTGCTCCGCTAAGGAATTTTGCAGCTTACGCACCTCAGCCACTCGTGTGGCGTTTTCCTCCTGTAGGGCGCGTAGTTTTTCCGCAAGGCCGGCCTCCTCTCTTTCTAACTGCAACAGCTCCAACGCCTTCTCACGCCAAACCTGCAAATCAGGGCCATAGGTTTCACACCCTTGCTGCT
>CALEAR010000305.1 GCA_937943665.1 uncultured Alcanivoracaceae bacterium | reverse complement strand
CCAGCGGTGGTTTTCACCACTAGTTTGCCATCCACAATGCTGTAACCGGTGGCATCCTTGTGGGAACCCTCTGCTAAGGGAGCAGCTTGGTCGAGGAAATCACGGGCATAAGCAATTACCTTTTCGCCACGTACAGGGTTGTAAGCGCCACCGCGCTCTGCACCACCCTCTTCGCTAATAACGTCGGTGCCGTAAAGGGCATCATAGAGGCTACCCCAACGTGCGTTAGCTGCGTTCAACGCGTAACGGGCATTCATTACGGGCACCACTAACTGAGGGCCAGCAATGGTGGCAATTTCTGGATCCACATTTTCAGTGGATACTTTAAAGTCTTCGCCTTCAGGCACTAGGTAACCAATTTCTTTTAGGAAGGCTTTGTACTCATCAAGATCAATGGGCTGGCCTTTGCGCTCAATGTGCCAGTTATCAATTTGCTTTTGTAGTTCTTCGCGCTTGGCGAGAAGTGCTTTGTTTTTAGGGGCTAAATCTGTGAGGATGCTCTCTAACTCACCCCAGAATTTTTCAGATTCAACGCCAGTGCCAGGCATGATTTCATTTTCAATTAAATCATATAGCTCTGTGGCAATTTCTAAAGCGCCTTTCTTGATGCGTTCAGTCATAATATTGTTGCCCTTATGGTCAATAAAACGAATTAGCCCAGTTCACGGGTTGGCTGGGACCAACGAAAAATTCATTCTAACGAAAAGTGTTAGAGGTTTCACTCTGTCACCTTACGCTAGTGCAGCAAATTCACCACGTTAAGTCTTTGCTGCGTTTTTATCTCACCCTGCTTGTGTTCAAGCTCAGTGAAGCTAAATAGCCGGGTGTCGGCTAATTGCGATGGCGCCACATTTTGTATGGCAGTGAAAAGATTCTCAAGCCTACCTGGGTGTTCTTTATCCCACTGCCTGAGCATTTGTTTGATCACTTGTCGTTGTAAATTATCCTGGCTGCCACAAAGGTTGCAAGGGATAATTGGGTGTTCGCGCAATTGCGAAAATGCTTCGATGTCTTTTTCGCGGCAATAAGCTAAGGGGCGAATGACAATATTTTGCCCATCATCACTACGCAACTTAGGTGGCATGGCTTTCAGTTTGCCGCCATAAAACATATTCAGAAACAGAGTCTCGATAATATCATCGCGATGGTGGCCTAAAGCAATTTTGGTGGCCCCGATTTCCTGTGCAAAGCCATACAGGCTGCCTCGGCGTAAACGGGAGCACAAGGCGCAAGTGGTTTTCCCTTCTGGGGTTTTTTCTTGAACGATGGAATAGGTGTCTTTTTCCAGAATGTGGTATGGCACCCCTAATTTGGATAAATATTCAGGGAGTACATGCTCGGGAAAGCCGGGTTGCTTTTGGTCTAGGTTTACGGCCACCAATTCAAATTGCACAGGGGCAGAACGCTGCAAGTTCATGAGTATATCCAACAGAGTGTAAGAATCCTTTCCTCCGGAAAGACATACCATGATTTTGTCGCCCTCTTGGATCATATTGTAATCCTCAATGGCGCGCCCCACTTCACGACGTAAGCGTTTCTGTAGCTTATTGAATTGGATTTTTCGTTTGCGATCGTCGCTATTAACAGCAGTACTCATGTATCACCTAGTTTGTTGCTTGTTACCACATTCTTTGGTGGCTGCATGATACACTGCTGAGTTTATTTTGGTATAGATGGGGCGTTTTTTACTAATGCCTACGCTTATATTATGCTCCGTGAGGCATAGGGCGATAAGGAAGAGGTATGGGGTCTCAGCGTATTCAGCGTATAGAGAAGCGCCGGCACATTCGTTTAAAGCGCCTCATGATGGCGGTGTATTCGTATGTTTTATTATGGCTCGGCGTGGCGGCAGGCACAGGGGTTGGGCTCTTTGATTTACACACGCCGCATGTGCAGATCTTTATGATTACGCTTGGCATTAATCTTGTCCTATTTATTCTCATTACTTCTGGTGCTTTAGATAAAATAAAAGAAGCACCACTCACCATTTTTCAGATTACGGTGGGCCTGTTAGTAATAACCGCTGTCATCCATTATGGCGTTGCCTTAGAAGGCGGCCTTCTTGTGCTTTACTTTTTAACCATCATGTTTGGCTTGTTTGCGTTGTCGCGCAAACATTTGGTGTTGGTCTCACTGATTCTATTGGGGATGTACACAGCTCATGAGCTATGGCACTGGTATACGGAACCCTTTAATCGCCTCTTGAGTATCAGCATAGGTCACTGGTTTATTTTAGTTTTGGGTTTAACCTGGTTTATTTATGTGGGTGGCTATATTTACGAGTTGCAGAGAAGCCACAGAATTCAGCAACAGCAGCTAAAAGCACAACAAATCACTCTTAAAGAGCAAAACCATCAGCTGTCGGAAGTGGCGGTTCGCGATAGCCTCACCCAGCTTCACAACCGACGATATTTGCTCACTTATCTGGCGCAAGAATTATTACGTCATCATCGGCTAGAGTTACCATTGCAGGTGGTGCTGATTGATTTAGACCACTTTAAGCAAGTGAACGATACCCATGGCCACCATATGGGTGACGAAGTGCTCACCACCTTTGCCTATTATTTGCGTAATTATTTACGTACCGATGACCTGTTAGTGCGATATGGTGGGGAGGAATTCGTGGTGGTGTTTTCCAATACGGAGAAAGCCAAAGCCTTAAAAGCCCTAAAACGGTTGCAACAGGCCTTTGCTGAGCATGAATTTACCGGTAAACCCCCCTTTAGTACTAGCTTTTCCGCGGGGATTGCGCAAAATCGCCAAAATGAAAATGTGGATCAAATCTTAAAGCGAGCGGATGCGGCATTGTATGAAGCCAAAGCATTGGGCCGAAACCGCATTTGTATTGCAGAGTAACTGGAGCCTGTATGAATTTAATTAAAAAAGCGGATCACCTCACCCGGGTGAAAGAGTATCTCAAGGCGCATCAAGAGGTTTGCCTCACTTGGGTGGAGGCCCATGGGTTAATGACAGCCATGGTGGTGGGCCCAGAGGTGGTGCCACATTGGCATGCCCTTTGTCGTGAAGATGATGAAGCCATGCCGGAGGATGTGGTGCACGGTTTGCAAAAACTGCTAGAACTTTCTGCGAGTCAAATAGCAGCAGAAGATGGCCTTTCCCTGCCCTGCCGTTTAGATCCTTACGAAGATCAAGAGGGTGAGGATTTAGCCAGTTGGTGTTTGGGTTTTATGACAGGTGTAGCCTTAGGTGAAGAGGGTTGGTATCCCGAGGGTAAAGAGGAGGAAGTCACCAATTTACTCTTGCCCTTTGTGCTCATTGCGGGCTTGGATGAAGACCCAGCATTAGATCAGCTTTGGCAAAATGCTAATTTGGTGCGGAAAATGGCCATGGGCATCCCCAGTTTGTTGGAGGAGTTGTTTTTGCTCTACCACGCCCCTGAGGATGCCAAGTGATTATTCAATGGATAAATGGCTAATATCCGGATCCACTGTGGCTTGCTCTTCCTTTAAGGTTTCAATATCAGCGCCAGGGGGAGCTAGAGATAAGTGATCTATGGCCGGTTCAAGGGCGGGAAGTTCTTCCTTTGATTCGGCCATATTGGCACCCACTTCCGCCACCTCAAAAGGGCCAATAAAGGCATTGCCGCCTGTGCGTATGGTACCCACCATTTCAATATCTTTCCCCGCTTCTGCGGTGTAATCCTGTAATGGCGCAGGTGCAGAAGGTTCGGTGGTCTTGGGTGCAGGCTCGGGCTGAGCTTGGGGCTGTGATGGCTGTAAACTACTTTTTAACCCAGCTCGCTGAAGTGCTGCTCGCCACTTCATGGCAGTGGCTTGATCCATATCCCGCCGAATCA
>CALEAR010000304.1 GCA_937943665.1 uncultured Alcanivoracaceae bacterium | reverse complement strand
CTTAATCGGTACAAGAACCTTCATAGGATCCTCGGATTTCTCTAGGTTGACAAAAAAGAAATGGCGCCAAGGCCATTTCCGCGCGAAAAGTAGTGCAGTATGTTGGCCCCTGAGAACAGCGAGGTCAAGACCAAAGCACTCCATACCTCGTAAATTTATGGCCAAAATGCCTTTATTTTCGCCATAAAAAGCACATATTAGTGGGGTTATGACCCGTGAGCCGCGAGTAATCAGGGGTTATTGTGGCAGCTTTATGCGTTGCATTATATACTTCGCCCCAACGAAAACCCGCTTACGAGTTTTGTAAGCATAAATTTACCAACACTTCGCCTCAAGGAGACTTTTGTGGAACGTGAAGCGATGGAAGTCGACGTAGTTATCGTCGGTGCTGGCCCTGCCGGCTTATCAACCGCCTGTCGATTAGCTCAAGTGAGCCAAGAAAACGGTCAGGAACTAAGCATTGTTGTTGTGGAAAAAGGTTCTGAAGTGGGCGCGCACCTTCTTTCTGGTGCCGTTTTTGAGGCCAAGGCCTTAACAGAGCTATTTCCCAACTGGAAAGAAGACGGTGCTCCTTTAAACACACCTGTGACTCGAGATGATATTTATTACTTCACAGGGGCAGAGAAAGGCATCAAGGTACCTAACCTTTTTGTGCCTAAAACCATGCACAACGAAGGTAACTACATCGTTTCCATTGGTAATGTTTGCCGCTGGTTAGCAGAACAAGCGGAAGGCTTAGGTGTGGAAATCTACCCCATGACACCGGCCACAGAAGTGCTTTATAACGAAGATGGCTCTGTGAAAGGCATTGCCACAGGTGATTTCGGTATCGATAAAGATGGCAACCGCAAAGATAGCTACACCCCCGGTATGGAACTACACGCCAAGTACACCGTTTTCTCTGAAGGCTGCCGTGGCCAGTTAGGTAAGCAATTAATTGAGAAGTTCGCCTTAGATGCGGATGCGGATCCACAGCATTACGGCATTGGTATTAAAGAGCTATGGGAAATTGATCCAGAGCTTCACGAGCCTGGTTTAGTGGTTCACACAGCTGGTTGGCCGCTCACCGAATCTGGCTCTGCTGGTGGTGGTTTCCTCTATCACATTGAAGATAACCAGGTGGCATTGGGGCTTATCACTGACCTCTCCTACTCTAACCCTCACGTTTCTCCCTTTGATGAAATGCAGCGTTGGAAAACCAATCCGCAGATCAAAAAGTATTTAGAGGGTGGTAAGCGCATTTCTTACGGTGCCCGTGCCTTGGTGAAAGGTGGTTTACAATCCTTACCTAAGATGACAGTGCCCGGCGCGGTGTTAGTGGGTGATAACGCTGGTACTCTGAACTTTGCTAAAATTAAGGGTAACCACACCGCCATGAAATCCGGCATGTTGGCGGCAGAAGTGATTGCCAAAGCCCTTGCCGATGGCCGCTCTAATGATGAGCTTAGCGAATACAAAGATGTTTTCGAAAAGAGCTGGGTTTATGAAGAGCTGCACATGCAGCGTAACTTCGGCCCTGCGCAGCACAAGTTTGGTAATCTCTTAGGTTCTGCTTTTGCCTTCATCGATTTAAACATCATGAACGGTAAGCTACCCTTTACCTTGCGTGATTTAACGCCAGACCACGAGACACTCAAGCCAGCTTCTGAAAGCAAAAAGATTGAGTACCCTCGCCCAGATGGCAAAATCACTTTTAACAAGCTGGATTCAGTGTTTTTATCTAACACGTCCCACGAAGCTAACCAGCCTGTGCATTTAAAACTGTCTGATCCTAGCATTCCCATTGATATTAACTTGCCCAAATGGGATGAGCCCGCACAGCGTTACTGCCCTGCAGGCGTGTACGAAGTGATCGAAGAGGATGATGGTAGCAAGCGCTTCCAGATCAACGCAGAAAACTGCGTTCACTGTAAAACATGTGACATTAAGGATCCTTCCCAGAATATTACTTGGGTGGCTCCTGAAGGTGGTGGTGGTCCTAACTACCCCAACATGTAAAAAGCTGTTATATGTAGTCCTAACTAGAAAAAGCCGGTTTTCCGGCTTTTTCTTTATCTTCTTTATGGCCCTAATAGTTTCAGTAGAGCATAGCGATGAAAGTTGTGGTACTAACGGGGGCTGGAATTTCTGCGGAATCAGGAATTCGAACCTTCCGAGATAACAATGGATTATGGGAAAACCACCGTATTGAGGATGTGGCCACGCCAGAGGCTTTCGCCCGCGACCCTGCTTTAGTGCATGAATTTTATAATGCACGCCGCGCACAGCTAGATGAGAGCACACTTAAGCCTAATGCCGCCCATCAGGCCTTGGTAAGGCTTGAAGACGCCCTAGGCAATGATTTTTTATTAGTGACTCAAAACGTGGATGATTTACACCAACGCGCTGGCAGCCAACGTGTATTGCAAATGCATGGCAGCTTACGAGAGTTTCTGTGCCTTCATTGCCAAGGAACAGGTGACGTTGCTGGGCCCATGGATACACAGACTCCCTGCCCTTTATGCGGTAAAACTCAAGGAATGCGCCCAAATATTGTTTGGTTTGGAGAAATGCCGCACTATTTAGATGAAATTTATGCAGCCTTAGAAAGCTGTGATATATTCCTAAGCATTGGTACAAGTGGTAACGTGTACCCTGCAGCAGGATTTGTGGCGCTTGCCAATTCGGCTAAGGCCCACACAGTGGAGTTAAATTTAGAACCCTCTAATCAAAACTCTAACTTTAAAGAGCATCATCATGGGCCGGCCACGAAAATTGTGCCTCAGTGGGTGGATGCTTTTTTAGCATGATGTCATGCAACATAGATTCCAATAAAACTTGACTAACATTTTGTACAGGCGTTGAATTTATATGTCTCAAACACAAGTCGATGATGTGAACATTGCATCACAAACCTTATTGATTACACCGAAAGAAATTAAAGCCAAACTGCCGTTAACGGATAAAGCCCGTGAAACGGTGGCCACTGGGCGCCAAACCATTCGCAATATTTTAGATCGCAAAGACCACCGCTTGTTTGTGGTGATTGGCCCCTGCTCTATTCACGACACTAAAGCCGCCCTTGAGTATGCTGAACGGCTTAAGAAGTTATCTGAGGAAGTGGAAGATACCATTTACCTCGTACAGCGTGTGTACTTCGAGAAACCACGTACCACTGTGGGCTGGAAAGGGTTAATTAACGACCCTTATATGAACAATACCTTTAAGATAGAAGATGGTTTACATATTGCGCGTAAGTTGTTGTTAGATATGGCAGAAATGGGCTTACCCGCTTCCACTGAAGCCTTGGATCCCATTACACCGCAATACCTGCAAGATCTTATTAGCTGGTCCGCTATTGGCGCGCGCACTACAGAGTCGCAAACACACCGTGAAATGTCTTCGGGTTTATCGAGCCCCGTGGGCTTTAAAAACGGGACCGATGGCAGCCTGGATGTGGCCATTAACGCCATGTTGAGTGTGCGCCACCCACACCGTTTCTTAGGTATTGATATTAATGGTCGTACGGCTATTACTGTGACCAAGGGTAACCCTTATGCCCATGTGGTATTACGCGGTGGTGGTGGCAAGCCTAACTACGATTCTGTTTCCGTGGCCTTGGCGGAGGAAGCCCTGAAGAAAGCGAATGTTTCCACCAATATCATGGTGGATTGCAGCCACGCTAACTCCAATAAAAACCCAGCGCTACAACCCTTGGTGATGGAAAACGTGACCAACCAAATCCTTGATGGGAACCAATCCATTGTGGGTTTAATGGTGGAATCACACCTTAAGGCAGGCAATCAGCCTATTCCTGAAAACCTTGAGGAGTTAGAGTACGGCGTATCTGTGACTGATGGTTGTATTGATTGGGAAACCACTGAAGAAGCCATTCGCACCATGGCGAATAAACTCAGAAAAGTGCTTCCCGAGCGCAATAAATAAGCGCTTGCCTAGTGGCTGCGGCCACTAGGCCTCCTCCCCTAGCAAGGCTCTGTAATCGCCACTATACAACCACCAGGCCTGCTTGCCCGCCGTCGGCTCACTCACTGCGTATTCCACACATTCGTAAAACACCTGGGTCTCTAATCGGGCTTCAATGCCTTCACGCAGGGTGAGATAAGGGGTTTCTCCTTGCTCTGTGGTGCGCATGTGTAAGGGGTTAGCTTCACTCAGTATCACCTTCTCCCCCACATTAGTTTCAAAGCTAATTACAGGATGCTTATGTTCAGGGGTGTGATAACGTTCCATGGCCAGTGCCACAAAGGGCACATCTGCCACGGTGACTTCCTGTTTTTCCACTGGGGTTACCAAAAAATACTGCTCCCCCTCGCGGCGTAAAATCTGCGAGAACAGACGCACTAATGAGGCTTTCTTAATGGGGCTGCCTTGGTGCCACCAGGAACCATCACGCTTAATTTCCATTTGGCTGTGCCCTCTGTGAGGAGGATCCCACGTATGCAGGGGTGGGCGTTTTTGTTGGCGAAGGTCTTCTAGCAGTGCCGCTAAAGCGGTTTCATCATGCAGCAAGCTCATTAGCGTCGTTGTCCTTTGTTGGCCATGCGTACCCCAATACTCACTAAGAAATCGATGAAATCCTCCTTGTCATCAATATAGGCCCCATAAAAAGGGGATTCCATCAGTGCCACCGCCCCGTGGGCTAAAGCCCAAGCGGCAGCAATATGGTAATGTGCAGGTACATCCTCTAAGGCGCCCGCCTCAATACGGCTTTCCACAATTTTGGTGAGGATATTAAGATTAGAAGCCCTAATGGTGTGCAGCTGGTTTACTAATTCAGGAACGGCTTGCTCTTGAATCACTTTATGCTCAAGCCGATCAAAGAGTTGATAGCGTTTTGGATCACTAATACGAAAGCGGAAATATTCACTGGCTAAACGTGCCTGATCCTCTGATTCAGCGATCTCATTGAATAGTTTGGCGAGTTCTTCCTCGTAATGAATCATTAACAGGAGGTAGATCTCGTTTTTGGTTTCGAAATGTTTGTAGATGGTGCCCTTACCAATGCCCACCTCATCGGCGATCATTTCCACAGTGACTTTATCTTCACCATGTTCTAAAAACAGTGCTAGGGCTGTATCTAAAATCTCACGCTCACGTTGGCGAAACTCTTGCACCTTGCGTGTGGCTTTTTCAAGATCGCTCATGCTGCTTATATCTCCTAACACAATGCTAGCTGCGGCTGTTCCTTGGGGCACGGGCCGCACCTGAATAATTCGGCTCTGCTAGTATAGCAAAACTCAGCATAAAACATGATACGCCCCCCTTGCTTTAAAGGCTCATTGCTTTACCATCAATAAGGTCTCTTGGCTAAGTGAAGCTGTTATGACATCTCATGAAACCACATCGCGCCTTATTCGCTGGTTATACACTAAAAAAGAATCGCCCAATGCTTCTTGGTGCGATTTCAGCCAAGCTCGGCACCTGTTCGAGCCCACAGACGTTATTTTGGTGGATGGTAGCACACTGGCGGATCGCAAAGTAAAAGCGATTTCGGGCAGTCGTTGGTCTCAGGTGTGTTTATATATTGGCCGCCTGCATGATATTCGTAATACTTCTTTAAGGGCTACCTTGAGTGAGCATTTGCAGTGTCAAACCGATGCTCAGCTCATGCTGAAAGTGGATTTGGTGCAAGGCATCCACATTACCACTGTGAATGAGCTACACCAGCAGCACTTCCGTGTGTGTCGCCCGCGGGGCCTTTCAGAGGATGATAAGCAAACCGTTATCAACTATGCCATTAGCCGTATGAGTTTACGGCCTAAACATGCTTGGTGGCCTGCGGTGCGTTTATTACTTGTGCCATGGAGCCTATTCCCTTCGCGTTTTCGTTTGCGCCTATTTCGTTATTTATCAGGCCGCCGGTTACGGCGTGCGGTGGGCGGCACAGTGGGCGATGCTTTCTCTTTTATTCAGTTTCCAATTTTCCCCTTGGTGAAAGCCAAGGCAGAAAATGCTAATCGGCTGTACCGCCAGTACCCCTTGATTTTCTTTGCGTCCGATTTTGATCTTTCCCCCTACTTTGATGTGCTGAAATATCCCTTTATTGGACAACCCAAGGGCAAAGTACAGCTACATGCATGGGATGGGCACCTAGGCTCCCTCCAAGGGCAGCGGCTGCACCATGAAAAGGAACCAGAGGAAAAGCAAGCCACAGTTACCCACTTAAGATAACCCCAGGCTTAAGCCGCAGGGGTGGCTTTAGAGAAAAGCTTGAAGAAGTTTTCCTTGGTTTGTTGTGCCACAGTGGCCACATCCACCCCATGTAATTCAGCGAGTTGTTCTGCCACCTTATTCACATAAGCTGGCACATTAGGCTTGCCACGGTAAGGTACGGGGGCTAGCCAAGGGGAATCTGTTTCGATGAGTAAATGAGATAAGGGTAAGGCTTTAGCGGTTTCTCTTAATGCCTTGGCATTAGCAAAGGTTAAAATACCCGAAAGGGAAATATAAAAACCCATATCAATGGCCTGTTGTGCCATATCTAAATCTTCCGTGAAGCAGTGTAATACCCCCGTTACTTGCCCTTCCCCTTCTTCACGGAGAATGGCTAAGGTATCTTCCTTGGCTTGGCGAGTATGGATGACTAAAGGCAGCCCCGTGGCTTTTGCTGCACGAATATGGGTGCGGAAGGAAGCTTGTTGATCCGCAATGGCACCTTCATCCGCCTTAAAGTAATCGAGGCCTGTTTCACCAATCCCCACCACTTTAGGGTGTTGGCATTGCTCTTCAATCCACGCCTGAGCCACTGCTTCGCCCGCTTTTACGAATAAAGGGTGTACCCCTACAGTGGCGCTCACTTGCGGCCATTGCTCAGCAATGCTTAAAACCTTAGGAAATCCTTCTTGCTCCACACCAATACACAGCATATGTTCCACATTAGCGGCCTGGTTGGCCTCCATCATGGCTTCAAAACTGC
>CALEAR010000303.1 GCA_937943665.1 uncultured Alcanivoracaceae bacterium | reverse complement strand
TGGTTTTCTTCTTCGCTCACTTGGAGTCTATTTTCCGCCCATTGCTGCTGGAATTGGGCCAACCGCGCAGTGTATAAGTTATCTACGGTGCGATGCTGATGTTGTTTGAGCTCTTCTAGCACGGCATGGCGCGCTTTGGCTTGTTGTTCTGCTTCTTGCTGCTGTTCTTGGTGTTGGCGAAGTTGCTCGCGTACCCATTGCTGTACCGCCTTATCGCGGCTGTGTTTTTGAAGCTCGCGCCAAAGCTGGGGTTGGGTGAGGGCTTGTGCTGCTTGTAATCGAGTGTTGGGGTGGCGGCTATTTTGCGCCACCTCGGCCAGTGCTGTTTCATTGGTTAAAGCAGTTAGGCGCCGCACCGCTAAGTGGCGTACTTCTTCTTGATCGTGGCTGTTGGCAAATTGGCTTAGCAGAGCCGCATCGGAGTGGGTGCGGATGAAGCGGTTCAGGGCCTCTTCATCTTGTTCGCTTAATAAGGCAATGCGGCGCGCCTGTGCCCAACGTGTTTCAGGCCCTGATTGCTGGCTAAGCTCATCCAGTAAAGCCTCGTTATTACAAAGGCTTATGGCTTTCTTTTGAACCTGAGGGTCAGGGTCTTTGCACAGTTGCTCGATAATATTCTGCCCCTTTGTTGTGGTGGGGGAGAGCTGCTTAAGTGCGGCTAAGCGCTGCGCTGGGTCCTCGTGCTGCCATTTGGGTCTGAAAAACTTTTTGAACATACTCACATCCACATAACCAACATAGGCAAGGCTACCCCTTGCCTATTAAGGGAAGTTAAATTGCGAAGCCTTTACTGCTGTGTGTGTCGTTGTAAGCGGGCTTCAATGAGTTCATCTTTTTCACGCCATAAATTGCTGATCCATTCTTGAAAACGCGCTCGGAATTCTGGGTCTTCTTGATAATCCCCTTGGGAGGTCCAAGCGGGAATGGGGCGCTGCGTTACAATAACATCAATGTTTTTAATGGCGCCACCTAAGTATGCCATAAGGTTTTTGATTGAAGTGGGTGGGTAAATAATAGTGACATCAAGCAAAATGGCTAAACGCCCGCCCATGGCGTTTAAGGTAAAAGCGGTGCCACCGGATTTTGGCTTTAATAGGTGTTTGTAAGGGGAAGTCTGTTGCGCATGTTTTTCCTCGGTGAAGCGTGTGCCTTCAAAAAAGTTCATCACAGAGGTGGGGAAGTAGGCAAACTTTTCGCACGCTTTACGTGTGGTTTCTAAGTCTTTGCCTTTTAGGCTTGGATCGCGCTCAATTTCTTCACGGGTGTAGCGCTTCATAAAGGGGAAATCTAAAGCCCACCAAGCGTGGCCAAGCAAAGGCACCTTAATGAGCTCCTGCTTTAAGAAGAACTTCAGCAAAGGAATGCGGCGGTTAAGCACGTGCTGAAGCACTAAAATATCTGCCCAAGATTGGTGGTTACTAGTTACAAAGTACCACTGGTTGCGTTCCAAGTTATCGGCGCCTTGGATCAAAAACTTTGGGCGGCTAATGAGCTTAATGGTGGCGATATTAATGCTGATCCACGTTTCGGCAATAAAGTTAAGCCCTTTGGAGGTGCGCACCTGCATGCCTTCGGATTTAAATAAAATTTTAAGCAGAGTAAGAAAGTATAAGGGCAAAATCAGTAGTAGCGTGTTCAACACTATCACAAGCAAAACCAGGGAAGCTCTAAGGTAATGTAATACGTTCATGGTGTTGTTGTTTTCCTTGCGTTAAAAGTTTGCATGCTAGCCTAAAGCTATACAAATGTCTTTTCTATTACTAAGTGCATGATAAAAGACTGTTTTTATCATTGTTATGGATCTTGGCGCACTTTAGGCTATGCCACCATAACGATAATACTAAGGAGTGATGCATGGCTGGTCCTTTATCTAGCTTAAAAGTTTTAGATTTTAGCACCTTATTACCTGGCCCGTTTGGCACCATGGTGTTGGCCGATTTAGGTGCAGAGGTGTTGCGAGTGGAATCGCCTACACGCCCTGATATGGTGCGCATGATGCCCCCCTATGACAATGGCCAATCGGCGGTGCACGGGTACCTTAACCGCTCTAAGCGTTCGCTAGCATTGGATCTTAAAAAGCCAGGGGCCAAAGAGATTGTTTATGAGCTGGTGAAAGAATACGACATAGTGGTGGAGCAATTCCGCCCTGGGGTAATGGCCCGTTTAGGCATTGGGTATGAGGAGCTTGTAAAGCACAATCCCCGTTTGATTTATTGCGCTATTACTGGCTACGGCCAAGATGGCCCCTATGCACAGCGCGCAGGCCATGATCTTAACTATTTAGCCATTGCCGGGGTTGGTTCCTACAACGGCAGAAAGGCCACAGGCCCAGCACCCATGGCGGTGCAAGTGGCTGATATTGCGGGCG
>CALEAR010000302.1 GCA_937943665.1 uncultured Alcanivoracaceae bacterium | reverse complement strand
AAGACTCACTTAACGGCACCCCAAATCCCCACCAACCCGATCTTTCTTATAGGCACAGTGGGAAAGGCACAGAGAAACCACTACTTTTTGCGTAACCCCACAAAAAAGAGTGATTTCGAAGCGCTTGTTACTGACGCTGTGTATTAAACACCCGTTGCGTGGCACCCGCCCGGTGCTAGAGCACAGCATGAGGACCCTACGAATCCATAATGCCAAGTTTCTCCCAAATGGCATCCACGCGCGCCACTACGGCGGGGTCCATCACTATGGGTTCGCCCCATTCGCGGTCGGTTTCGCCGGGCCATTTATTGGTGGCATCCATGCCCATTTTGGAGCCTAGCCCAGAAACTGGGGAAGCAAAATCCAGGTAATCAATGGGGGTGTTTTCCACCATTACAGTGTCTCTGGCTGGATCCATGCGCGTAGTCATGGCCCAAATCACATCTTTCCAATCTCGCGCGTTCACATCGTCATCACACACAATCACAAACTTGGTGTACATAAACTGACGCAGGAACGACCACACCCCCATCATCACGCGTTTGGCGTGTCCGGGATACTGCTTCTTCATGGTAACCACCGCCATGCGACAAGAGCACCCTTCTGGAGGCAAATAAAAATCCACAATTTCAGGAAATTGCTTACGCAAAATGGGCACGAACACCTCATTCATAGCCACACCTAGCACCGCTGGCTCATCGGGTGGGCGGCCAGTGTATGTGCTGTGGTAAATGGGATTTTTCCTGTGAGTGATGCGTTCCACGGTAAACACGGGGAAGCGTTCCACTTCGTTATAGTAACCGGTGTGATCCCCAAAAGGCCCTTCATCCGCATAATCATCAGGGTGAATCACACCTTCTAAAACATACTCAGCACTGGCAGGCACCTGCAAATCATTGCCCAAGCAGTTCACCACTTCGGTACGGCTGCCACGCAATAAACCTGCAAAAGCATATTCACTTAAGGTATCAGGCACAGGAGTAACAGCGCCCAAGATGGTGGCGGGATCCGCTCCTAATGCCACAGTCACGGGAAATGGCTTGCCTGGGTTCGTCTTTTGCCATTCTTGAAAATCCAAAGCCCCACCACGATGGCTTAACCAACGCATAATTAAGCGATTACGACCAATGAGCTGTTGCCGATAAATACCAAGATTTTGGCGCTTTTTATTAGGCCCACGGGTAATCACCAAGGGCCAAGTAACCAAGGGGCCTGCATCTCCTGGCCAGCAGGTTTGAATGGGCAGTTTGTAAAGATCCACCGCATCGCCTTCTAGTACAAACTCTTGGCAAGCAGCGCGCTTAAGCACCTTGGGATTCATGGAAAGCACCTTCTTAAAAATAGGTGCTTTGGAAAGGGCATCACGGAAACCTTCAGGAGGTTCAGGCTCTTTTAAGAAGGCCAAAAGCTCACCGAGCTCTCTGAGCTCATCTAAACTCTCGCGGCCCATGCCCAATGCCACGCGTTTTTCGGTGCCAAATAAATTTGCCAATACAGGGGTATCAAACCCTTTCACGTTTTCAAATAACAGGGCAGGACCACCAGCACGTAGCGTGCGATCACAAATCTCGGTCATTTCAAGATTCGGATCCACAGGAAATGAAACGCGTTTGAGTTCCCCGCGCTGCTCTAGCTGTTGAATAAAATCACGCAAATCTGTGTATTTCATAAACCACCTTTGGGCCAACGGGTGCCAAGAGATGTCAAAGTATAACAGGTAACGCCGTGTGACGAGCGCAGTAAGGTTAAGGTGATAACAGGGTTGCTGCAGAAAAATTTGCCTGAAAAACCCACAACAAAGTGAATTATCCTAGCGTCATGGCGCTAAGGTAGGTAGCATGGTTTGTTTTAAATTCACGCAACCCAAGTGGTGTCACCATGAAAATCGCAGAAAATGCTGCAGTATCCATCCATTACACATTAACCAACGATGCAGGCGAAGTGCTTGATAGCTCTGAAGGCCAAGAGCCCCTTGCATATGTGCACGGCAATGGCCAAATCATTCCTGGTTTAGAAGCAGCCTTAGAAGGCAAAGAAGCAGGTGATAAGCTACAAGTTACCATCGCGCCGGAAGATGCTTACGGCCCGCGCCACGAGGAGCTTATTCAGCCAGTGCCTCGTGAAGCCTTCCAAGGGGTGGATGATATTCAGCCCGGCATGCAGTTCCAAGCACAGTCCGAGCAAGGTGTGCAGCTTGTAACCGTAACTGCTGTGGATGAAACCACTGTGACAGTGGATGCAAACCATCCCCTAGCCGGCGAAACACTACACTTTGATGTGGAAGTGGCCAGCGTAGCTGCTCAATAAGCGTTGCGTTAGACCGAGCGGGTTCCTTTGCATTGTGTAGAGGAACCCGTGGCTAAGGCAGTGGCGCTTGCGCCGAGCGGGCTCCCGACACCAGGTGCTCTTAACATCCACTGTACCGAGCAAGCTTGCGTAAAACTTACTCAGTGGCACCCGCGAGTGTAAGGGCACATTGCCAGCTCAGCACGAGGGTGAGGGTACCCCACCTGCCTAACATGAGCACTACTTCATATATCGCGCCAACATACCCCACTTCAACGCCTCATCATCAAGGCCTTCAAAGCGTGGAATACGCACGAAATGGCCGGAGCCTGGGGCCTCGTTAACGGCTTCGCCCTTTTTGTTTTCTAGGGTTTCCACCACAAAGCGGCGGTTGCCATTAGGGGTCATGAGCAGTACTTCATCATGCTTCTCGAAGCGGTTTTTCACATCAAAATAAATCCACTGTTCATCGGCATCCACTACTTCGCCCACGAGTTGTTGGCTGCCTAGCTGTGAAGTCCCCTGCTCATAGGTTTGATACTCTTGAGGCGGATGACGACGGAAGAAACCTTCCGTGTAACCACGATTAGACATGGCCTCAAGTTCATCCATTAGGCTCATATCAAACTCACGACCTGCCACAGCATCATCAATGGCGCGGCGATACACTTGTGCGGTACGCGCGGCGTAGTACACAGACTTGGTGCGCCCTTCGATTTTAAGGGAA
>CALEAR010000301.1 GCA_937943665.1 uncultured Alcanivoracaceae bacterium | reverse complement strand
CGCATACGATTTAACCAAGGTGAATGTGATTACCTTGCAAGCGGAATTCGATATTGCTCGTGATAAGCTAGAAGCCCTCACTGGCCGTTCCTGGAAACAAATGGCCACCCTATTAGAGGACCTTCCACTGGAAACACCTGAACCAAGCGAACCCAATAAGTGGATCGAACTGGCTCAAGCGCAAAACCCCAGCATTATGGCCGCGTTGCAACAAACCGAAGTGCTGCGCCATGCTTCACGCCAGCAAACCTCACGTATGTTACCCACCGTGGATTTAGTGGCACAGCATCAGCGCACCTTGCAACAACCATCCTTTAATCCACAACCTAAGGGCTATGTGAACTCCTATGGAGTGGAAGTGAATTTGCCCCTGTTCCAGGGTGGCGGGCTGAACAGTAAGCGCAAGCAAAGCGCTCTAGAACACGAAGCTAGCGTGGAAAGTTATCAACAAGCATGGCGTGATGTGGGCCAACAGACCTTAGCTTCCTTCCGTTCTGTGATGGCTAACGCCTCTAATGTGAAAGCACGGAAGCAAGCCATTCGCTCTGCTGAATCTGCCTTGGAGGCCACGCAGGCAGGTTATGATGTGGGCTCAAGAAACATCATCGAGGTGCTTAATGCGCAGCGCAACCTCTTCGCCGCACAGCGGGATTACGCCAACGCACGCTATGATTACATCTTAAGCAGCCTCACCTTAAAATCCTTAGCAGGTGTGCTTAGCGAAGATGATTTAATGCAAGTGAACGGTTGGCTTTCCACCATTGATCAAGTGGATCTCGATGAGGCCGCACAAGGCCACACGCGGGACAGTTGATCCAAGGTTTTTTGTAAAGCTCCCCCATGGGCAGCCACCACTCTGGCGGCTGCCTCCCCTTCTCGCTCACGGCGATCTGGATCTGCAAATAAAGCTATTACTTCCTGTGCTAGCTCACGGCTATTCTGCACCAAGGTTAGTGCTCCCGCCTCTTCTAATAGCTCTGCGATGCGCTCAAAGTTATACAACACAGGGCCACTAAGCACAGGGTGCTCCCACGCCGCAGGCTCAAGCAAATTATGGCCACCCACATCAACAAAGGAGCCTCCCACAAAGGCCAAATCCGCTGCGCCATAAAGCATGAGGAGCTCGCCCATGGAATCCCCAAGATACACCTGTGTCTCAGTGGTGGGCTCTTCCTTGCGGCTACGACGGCAAAAGCTTAACCCCTGGCGCTCGATTAAATCAGCAATGCCATCAAAACGCTCTGGATGACGCGGCACCAGCACCAGTAACGCCTCCGGTAAAGCAGCTAATACCTCTTTGTGGGCTCGAAGCACCGCTTCCTCTTCCCCCTCATGGGTACTAGCGGCCACCCATACTGGCCGTTGGCCAAACGCTTCGCGCTGTTGGATGGCCTTCTGCTTCATAGCTTCAGTAAGGCGCAAATCGAATTTAATACTGCCGGTTACATGCACCTTAGCGGGATCAGCCCCCAAGCAAATATAGCGCTGCGCCTCTTCTTTGGTTTGCACCAGCATGCCATCGTAAACTTGTATGGCAGGAGTAGTAATGGCGCGCAAGCGACGGTATCCCAAATAACTTTGCTGTGAAATTCTGCCATTCACCAACCACACAGGCACTTCTAAGCGCTTGGCAGTGGCCATAAGGTTTGGCCATAACTCTGTTTCCACAATGAGCGCCAAACGCGGTTGATACGCCGCAAAGAAGCGGCGCCAAGCACTGGGCACATCCCAGGGGCAATAAACATGGTGTACCCTATGGCCAAATAGGGCTTTTACGCGAGCAGACCCAGTGGGCGTGGTGGTGGTAACCAAAATAGGCGTTTCAGGGTATTGCTGCATAAAGGCTTTGATCATAGGAGCAGCGGCTAAGGTTTCTCCCACAGATACGGCGTGCACCCATACACAATAGGGAAGCTGGCCTTGCGGCTGGTTTCGCACTAAACGCTCAGACCAACGTTTACGATACTCTGGTGCTTTACCACCGCGCACCCATAAATACACCCACAAAAAGGGCATTAGCAGATACCAAAGCAAGGTATAAAAAAATAAGGCCATAACCACTCCTTCATCACTAGAGCGCATCATACCAAAGCCTCGCCTGCAAGATGCATGGGATCTTTAAATTAGCGTAAAGTGCACAGGAGCACGGCACTAATATTATTTCTCATTAGCTGCTACACTCACTCATTATTTTTAATGCATACTTATTATGGCTAATATTCCATCTCGCCCCCCTTTCCAGCTTAAAGACACCGGCACCTGGTTGGCCGTGGGCTTATTTTGGCTATTTGGCCAACTGCCTTGGAATTGGCAACTGGCAGTGGGCCGAGCTTTGGGCCGCCTCTCATACCTGTTGCTTAAGCGCCGTCGCCACATTGCGGCCACCAACATTGCGTTGTGCTTCCCTGAGCTAAGTGATGCTGAGCAAGAAGCACTGACAAAACAAACCATTGTGAGCACAGGGGAGGCACTAACAGAAATTGCAGCCGCCTACGTGAATAATAGGGTGGATTTAACGCAACGACTTACCATTGAAGGATTAGAGCACCTGCAAGCCGCTCAACAGGAAGGGGGTGTTATTATGCTAGGTATGCATTTAAACACCATTGATGCAGGCTGTCGCTTATTTGGCGATGGCGCCAAAATGCCCTTCAGCGTGGTGTATCGCCCCAATAACAACCCCATTTTAGATTGGCTTATTGCCTGGGGCCGTGGCCGCTTTGTGGAGGCCTATATAGATCGCAAAGATATGCGCACCATGGTTCGCCAACTGCGCGCGGGCGGCACCGTGTGGTACGCTCCTGATCAAGATTACGGCCGAGAGCATTCGGTGTTTGCTCCTTTTTTTGGGGTACCCACAGCCACCATTACCACCACATCCCGTTTGGCCAAACTCGGCCGCGCAAAAGTGGTACCTAGTTCCCATTTCCGCTTGCCCAATGGGCACTACAAAATTGTTTTTGGCCCCGCCTTAGAAAACTTCCCAAGCGGGGATGATGTGGCCGATGCCACTCGCATTAATCAAGTGATTGAACGCGAAATTTTAAAAGCCCCAGAGCAATACCTTTGGGTGCATAGACGCTTTAAAACACGGCCTGATGGGGAAGATTCTTTTTATTAATGCAAATCGGATAGCTCTTCCGTTACGCTTTGGGATAGCACGCTAAGATTAATATCTGAAATTTTATCCGTACTGCTTCGTAGCACCACTCCAGCTTCATTAAGAGGCAAAAATGCATCTCGCCAAGATTCATTATTCATCATTACTAAACAACGAGTCCCATGGCTCAAAGCAATATGCATAATAGAAGTATCAGTGGTAATCACTAATGATGCTTGCTGAATTATTGCGGATGCATCCAATATGGTGCTTGGATAAATATATTTAGTATTAGCACTACAGTATATTTTTTCCGAGAAAACACGATAAATTGAATATCACAATGATCAGCAGTAATGGCCTTTAATAGTTGTATCTGATAAGCAGGCGGTAGTGTATTCCCTCGTTGCGAGCCTTGTAAATTCACCACCACATAGGGCACATTCATAAAACTGCTATCAAAAAATTCACTTTTAGGGCAAGGTATATAAGATACACCGGTAAAATCATCCTGAACGAGGGAAAGCATCTTATACACAAAGTGTGAGGCATCCCCATCAACCACTTCAGCCGCTAACTCTTCAAACTCCTCCACTAGCTTCATTTGTAGCTTAGATTTATAACGCAACTTTAGCGTAACAAGATTGTTTTCATTAAGATACAACATCTTTGCCATGGCAGATTTATCAGGTGTATCAAACAAGTTATAAACTTTATAAAACCCAACCTTCTTCAAACGGTATAACGCCTTCCAAGACTTAAAGGAAAGTAAACTGCTGTTAAGACGAATAGGAATAGCTGCAGTAATACCTTCTAGGCTTGCTGCAATATGTTGGTTTCTATCATCACAAAGAATATAAATACTGCGATTGGGGTGGAGCTTGCGTATTTTATCAATGGCAGGAAGAGAAAGAACTAGATCGCCGATGGCATCGTAAGTAACAATGAGTACACGATCACAATCATCGGCACCTTTGATT
>CALEAR010000300.1 GCA_937943665.1 uncultured Alcanivoracaceae bacterium | reverse complement strand
GGCCGCTAACAATAGCAAAAAGAAAAGCGCTATGCGGCAATAAAAGGAAGTTCTAAGCAACACCGGAAAATCCTGAAGGAGATACTATGGGCCAGGGTAAGCCTGCATTGTAGTGGAAAACGCCCTCAATAGGGAGGAAGAAAAACAAGCGAAGGAATAACTTTTGTAATAAAAAGGCCCAAGCTTATAAAGTTTGGGCCTTTAGTGTTGAGTTAAGCATTAATCCAATTTATACCGTTCGGGGAATTGCAACATATCCATGGTTAAAATGGGGCTAGTGACATCCGTGAGGTTGCGATCCGTGATACGGCTAAAACGGCGGCGTTGTCTTTCAAAGGCGCGGAAACTTCTAAAGTTTTTTTCAAAGAGCTTAATTTCTGCCAAACGCTTGTGAGCATACATCACATCTAACGCATCCATGGACCAGGTGGCACGAATTTTAGTGGCCCTTTCTAAATAGCTTAAGGCTTCGTTTAAATGGCGTTTTTTGCTTTGATAAATCAACGCATTAGCGTATTCATAATTTAAAATCGGAATGTTGGGGGTTTTTTCAAAGGCCTCGGTGAAGGATTCATCAATCACATTGGTGCGTGCGCCATAAGTTATACGGCCTGTGGCGCGGCCCACACGGCGCATAATGTTGGCATCCACACCGGCGCGGAAGGCATGGCCTAAGGGGTGATCAGGCACAAGTTCAATAATATCATCGGCGTTGGTTTTGATTTTATTAATGTAGCCGCGTGCCACCACCACCGCCACGGGGGATTCCTCCGCAATGCGGCCTAAGGAATAGGCATAACCTAGCTTGGCAAAGGCAATGGTTTCTTTGGCAATGGGGTCCTCCCGCAGCTGTTCAAGGGTGGGTAAGTGTTCCTGCACGCGATTGGCCACATCTTGTAACAGCATGTATTTTTCTTGCTGACTTTCAGCTAAGTACTGTGCCTGCATCACCTGTGCAAACATGGCAGGAAATAAGCCAAAAGCGCCGAGCTTTAAACCTTCTTCCCGCGCTTGTTGGAAATCCCCTCGTAAAAATAAACGCCATACTTCAAGGTTTTTACGGCTAAAATCTTCAAAATCCCCCGTGAAGGCCTCCACGCCTTCCACCAGTTCAGGGTGGTTGGCAATCATATATTCTAAATATTGTGCAGATGGGAAGGGGGCACGAATCCCCACCATGAATTCATCCCAGCGCTCGGTGATTTCTTCCACCGTGTAATCAAAGAGGGTGCGGCTAAAAGGTACCGGCTTCCATTTTTTTAAGAAGATGGCCTCATCCACTGGAATGTCTTCGTACATCAGTTCTTCAGCGGTAACCTCTTCATCGTCATCGATGTCATCTAGGCTGATATCCGCCAACGCTTGGGTGGCATGTAAACTAAGGGCCAAAATAAAGAAAAAGGAAAGCCAAAAGGTACGGTGCAAAGAAAGCGCAGTCATCATGGTATCTCTCTTGCTAGGGTTATTGTGATTGTTATGTTTTTTTTGGGCACAAAGCGGTGAAAATATAACCTGAAAATGCGCTAAGTAAAAGACTGTGAAGTTAGTAATGGGGGCGCTATAGTCACTGTTTGGTGCGGGTAAATCATTGCGCTTGCTGTGAGGGGGTTAATTTTGTGGCGCTAAAAATGGCCCCTGGGGATTAGGCCCAGCAGGTATACTATTGCGTTTTTCAAACCTTTCAATGTTAAACGACCACTGGGAACAGATTGTTATGCGAAGCCATTACTGTGGTGATATACGAGCCTCTCACGAAGGGGAAACAGTTACGCTATCGGGTTGGGTGCATCGTCGCCGAGATCACGGTGGGGTAATTTTTATTGATTTGCGTGATCGTGCTGGCCTGGTGCAGGTGGTGTTTGATCCGCAGTGGCAAGAGGCTTTCGCCCAAGCGGATCGTTTGCGCAGTGAATATGTGATCACGGTGACGGGTAAGGTAACCATGCGTGATGAAGGTCTGCGCAATCCTAAGATGCCCAG
>CALEAR010000299.1 GCA_937943665.1 uncultured Alcanivoracaceae bacterium | reverse complement strand
AGTTTAAAGAAGAAACCAAAATAAAGCGCCGCAAAAACACTGTACAGCCCCACAAACAAAATAAATCGAGCGAGCAGCGCCACACCAATGGAATGCGAAGGAGGTGTAATAGCCCGTGCTTGACGGTCTAAAACCGTAACACTCCCCAAGGAAATAAGCATGGTTTGTTGCAAAATGAGCACAAAAACAGCGGGGATCACATAATTTAAATACCCTGCTTGGGCATTAAACACAGGCTTAACGGAAACGGTTACCGGTTGAATTTGTGCGGCTAATGGCGCCTTGGTTTCTTTTACCGCCACGCTACGTAAAGCCTGAACCTCTAAGGCCAAGGTAGTGCCAGCGGTGAGCAAACCTTCCACCACTGTGCCATAAATAAGAAAGTAACTGGCATCTCCTGCATACGACAGTACCGCGGGCACCCCAAGGAGCAAATCCTTTTGAAAATCCCGCGGCACAATCAGCAAGCCCTGCGCCTCACCTGCAGTTATCATGGCGCGTGCCTCTTGCATGCTAGGCACCACCGCTTGCACTCGCGTTTGTGGCATAGCATCCACTCGGCGGATTAAGGTTCGTGAAAGGGCGGTTTTATCTTCATCGAGCACCACCACGGCTTGCTCCCCTGCCACATTGTGCAGATAAGGCAGCGGGTACAGAAAAGCATAAAATAAAATGCCACCAAACAGCACCAACATCACCGCTTTATTGTGACGAACCAGCTGCCACTCGTGCAGCAGCGCCCTAAACAGTGCCATGGCTCGTCTCCTCTTGTTGGGATTGTTGGTTTAAACGCCATAGCGCCGCCAGGGCCAACAACCCAAATACCATTAAGGCACCCAGAGCGCCCAACACATGCACGCCCCGCGCTCCTTGATCTGCCACCGCAATTTGTACCGCCATGTAATGGGTGCTGGGCATTAAGTTCGCCCAAAACTGCCCTAAGGCAGGCATATCATGGCGAGGAAAAGTGACCCCCATAAAAGCAAAAGCAGGTGCCAAATAAGCCGCACT
>CALEAR010000298.1 GCA_937943665.1 uncultured Alcanivoracaceae bacterium | reverse complement strand
CCTCCTATTTGGCCTTGCTCCGAGTGGGGTTTACCCTGCCATGCGAATTACTCCGCATGCGGTGCGCTCTTACCGCACCTTTTCACCCTTACCTACAAGAGGCGGTTTGTTTTCTGTGGCACTAGCCGTCACTGCATCATCGCTAATGCAGCGCCCAGGTGTTACCTGGCACCCTGCTCTATGGAGCCCGGACTTTCCTCCCGTGGCACAAGCCACCGGCGGCTGTCTGGTTGGCTAAAGCAGTCTAAGAAACTATTCGTAAAGGCGCAAGCATTACGCCTTCTCTTGGGCTAATAACCATTGGTAAATGTGTTGGCGCTTTTCTCCAGAAAACTCGGCCAATACTTTTGCCACTCGCGCCGCTGGCATTTCCTCAAGCAACCGCTTGGCTAAAGCCTGCCACTGCGCCGCTAAGGGAGCCTGCTCTGTGCTTGGCGCCAACACCAATACCACCTCCCCCTTTTGCTGATTGCTATCAGCGGTGACCCACGTTAGCAAAGCTTGAACCGTAGTTCTGTGTACTGTTTCAAAGTTCTTAGTGAGCTCGCGGCACAGGGTAATTTCCCGTGCGTGGGCACCCGCCTCCACAAGCTGTGTTAATAAGGCAACAAGCCGATGAGGCGCCTCAAACAGCACAGTGGTGATAGGGCTTTCAATACATTGTTGTAGCGCTTCTTTACGCGCACGGCCTTTGGCCGGCAAAAATCCCACAAAAGTAAAACGATCCGTGGGCAAACCCGCCACCGCCAAGGCAGCCAATACGGCGCTTGCGCCAGGTACTGGTACCACCTTAATACCAGCCTCTTGGCAAGCACGCACTAATCGATAGCCAGGATCACTCACCAAGGGGGTGCCCGCATCGGATACGAGGGCTACATTTTCCCCTTGCTCCATACGTGCCACTAATGCGGGCGTGCGTTCCTGTTCATTGTGATCATGGTAGCTCACTAAGGAGGCTCTCACGCCGAGGCTTTCAAGCAGTAAGCCGCTGCGGCGCGTGTCTTCCGCCGCCACCAGAGACACCTCACCAAGTACGGCCTTGGCACGCTCAGTGATATCCCCCAAGTTACCAATGGGAGTGCTCACCACATATAAAACGCCCTTCATACTCTGCGTTCCCTACGAAAAATGTCATGGTAAATGGATTCCAAAGGTTATGCAGCCCCTTGCCGGAATTCAACATACAAGGCTTTACGCTTAGGCGTGGATGCTTATCCCTCAGGCGTTTACAATAGGCCATCTTTGCGAACAAATACCAAGGGAAAATTATGTTTTTACGGGTTCTCACCATTATTGGCTTGTTTTCAGCCCTTATTCTCAGTGGGTGTAGCACCACACCGAGCAGCAGCACAGCTTCGCAGCTACCGAGTAGCCGCAGCCAAGCTCAAGAGGTATTAGCCAATACCCCAAAGCGACAACGTGCGGAGTTGGCCTTAGCGTGGGCGGAGCAATACGCCGACGAAAAGCGTTATGAGGAAGCCCTAGCCATGCTTAACACGGTGAAGCCTCAGGAGCTTACTAGCACGGACCATCAGTTGAAATGGTATCAACTAAAAGCCCACGCTCTGCTAAGTGAAAACAAAGCCAGAGAAGCCAGCCTACTGCTAGATGAACCCCACTTAACTAACCTATTAAAGGAAGAAGACAGCGCCACCCAAGCCATGTTTGAGCTGTTAAAGGCCGATGCGTTGGCGCTCAATGGCGATATTCAGCGCAGTGTATTACTTCGCTTCACCATTGATTCAAAACTCAAACCCCAAGACCACGAATATAATCATGATCTAATTTGGCAGTTGCTCACCCAATTATCTGATGAAGAACGGGAAGCCTTATCAGAGCAAGCCAACCAAGATGGCCAAGGCTGGATAGCGCTGGCCCAGCTGTACCAAGACGATACCCAGGGGCTAGAAGCGCAGGTGAAACTGCTGCACCAGTGGCAGCGCCGTTGGTGGCAACACCCCGCCCTTAAAAACCCACCAGAAGCCATTGCAAACCTTGAAAAGGCACTGAAAGACCGCCCACGCCACCTGGCGGTACTGTTACCCCAACAGGGTGCGGTGGCAGGTGCTGCCCATGCCCTGCGCGATGGGTTTATGGCCGCTTACTATCTCAATCAAGCCCAAGGCCACGACACCCCAGAAGTGCGTT
>CALEAR010000297.1 GCA_937943665.1 uncultured Alcanivoracaceae bacterium | reverse complement strand
AGAAAGATGATGCGGGATTCAACTCCTTCTTCCGTCGGGGTTGGAAACGTTTTTACTTAAAGTGGTCCGGCGATGCCCACCCTTCCGCCAAGGAGCTCTGCCCCAAAACCACTGAGTTGCTTTCTAGCATCCCTAGCGTAAAAGCAGCCATGTTTGCAGAGCTGCCTGCTGGCAGCCAACTGATGAAACACCGCGACCCTTACGCAGGTGCCATTCGTTACCACCTTGGTTTACGCACTCCTAACGATGACGATTGCTTCATTAATGTGGATGGCATTGCGCACAGTTGGCGGGATGGTGAAGCTGTGCTCTTTGATGAAACCTATATTCACTATGCACAAAACAACACCGATCAAGATCGCCTTATTCTGTTTTGCGATGTGGAGCGCCCACTTAAAACCCGCTTTGCCCGTTGGTTTAACAACTGGTTTAGCAACACTGTAATGGCTGCTTCTGCCTCCCCGAACGATGACCAAGATGCCACCGGTGGCATTAACCGCTTATTCTCAAAAGTATACGTGGTGCGTGAAAAAGGGAAAAAACTTAAGGCCACCAATAAACCCTTATACCTAGTGGCAAAGTGGTTTTTACTAAGCCTACCACTGCTATTGTTTTTACTCTTCTTCTGGTTGATTTAACCAAAATCAACCCGCGACAATTTGCCGCTTTCGCCCACCTTGAGGGCTTTATATAGTCACAGGCTAAGTGATTTAACAGAAGGAATCGCCTGTGACTATTAAGCCCCCCTCTTTCCCCTTTCACTCCTTTTGTTTTATCTTAGCCAGCATGGCGGTGATTTTTAGCCCTCATGTTTGGGCGGATCACACGGTACGCATTTCCCCCATGGTGATTTCCGCAGACGTGCCCAATGCCTCCCGGATCACCGAAGGGGATCCAAAACAAGCACGCCAACCCATACCGGCAAGCGATGCAGGGGATTTTTTAAACCGCACGCCTGGGTTTTCTGCCCAAAGCAGCGGAGGCACCAACCGTGATCCAGTGCTGCGCGGCTTAAGTGGTTCGCGCATTAATTTATTGGTGGATGGCGGCGAAATTATTGGTGCTTGCCCTAGCCGTATGGATGCACCCACCTCTTACATTGCGCCAGAAACCTTCGACCACTTCGAAATTATTAAGGGCCCACAAACCGTAAAATACGGCCCTGTGGGTTCTGCGGGCAACGTATTGTTTGAACGCCGCACCCAACCTTTCTCCACCGCCGGCGCTCGTGGCAGAGTGACCCTGCAAGGGGGCAGCCACGGCCGCTTTGGACAACTCGTGGATAT
>CALEAR010000296.1 GCA_937943665.1 uncultured Alcanivoracaceae bacterium | reverse complement strand
GCCAAAGAAACGGATAAATCCCACCTTCCCACTATCGAGGAAATGTTTGCTTCCCTATAAAATAACACTTGATTCGTAAACCTTAATCCCCATTTAAAATCTAATAACTGCTTGTTTTATTTTTGGAGAAGTATCCATGAAAAGAATTGGGTTATTTATTTTAACTAACATTGCTGTGCTGCTCGTGGCCAGCATTATGTTAAGCATCCTCGGCGTGGATTCCGTGCTGCAACAAAATGGCGTGGATCTAGACCTTGGTGCCCTCTTAGTATTCAGTGCCGTCTTCGGTTTTGCCGGTTCCTTAATTTCCCTGTTCCTTTCCAAATTTATGGCCAAGCAAGCCGCCCGAGTGCATGTGATCACAGAACCGCGCACACAGGCTGAACGTTGGTTAGTGCAAACCGTGGCAGAGCTCGCACAAAAAGCCGGCATCGGCATGCCTGAAGTGGGTATTTTCCCCGCCCAGCAAGCCAATGCCTTTGCCACTGGCTGGAATCGTAACAATGCCTTGGTGGCTGTATCAGAAGGCTTATTACAACGCTTTGATAAAGCACAAATTCGTGCGGTACTAGCTCACGAAGTGGGACACGTAGCCAACGGCGATATGGTGACCTTAACCCTACTGCAAGGGGTGGTGAACACCTTTGTGATCTTCTTCTCCCGCGCGATCGGCCACGTGGTGGATCGTGCCGTGTTTCGAACTGAACAGGGCTATGGTCCCGGCTATTATATTGTGTCCATTGTGGCGCAAATTTTGCTTGGCTTCCTCGCCAGCATGATAGTAATGGCCTTCTCCCGTTACCGTGAATACCGTGCCGATGCCGCCGGCGCTCATTTAGCAGATAGAAACAGCATGATTTCTGCTTTGCAGCAACTTAAGGTGGAAGCGGGGGTGCCCGATCAAATGCCAGATACCCTCACCGCTTTTGGCATTAACATGGGCGTGCGTGAAGGATTAAAATCCCTGTTCCACTCTCACCCGCCCTTAGATGACCGTATCCGCGCATTACAAGAACAGCGTCACGGTTAACCCCTTTGCCAAGGCGCCAATGAGGCGCCTTGCACATTTCTCGCCCCTAGAAAACATTTGTTACACATTGGAAACAATAGCTGAAGCCTCGATGAATCAAGGCTTGAGACATTTGTCACATCTCGAAACAATCCCTGCCTTGGCCTCAATTGTGCAACCCCTTATGTTAACTACACACATGAGGAAATGTAGTGAGGACAACACAATGAATACCGTAAGAGAATCCGTAGTAAAACCCCAAGGTTTTAATGGCGCTGCCCTTATTGATGCCCAAGGCCGCGAAATTCCCATTACAGAGCAAATGATTCAGCAGGCCTGTGAGCGCCTAGAAAACGCCTGGTCCTACCCTAACCAACGCAAACAACACCAAGCTGGTTAAGTAACGGCATCCATTGCGCTGCCACAGGGCCTTGGCATAAAATGCCGGCTAGCTCGTAGCGTTGGCCGTAGTCACGACGCAACCTATCAAATGCCTGAGCGGTGTCCTCCTCGCTCAGGCTTTCTTTTAAGCGCTTGTGATCCTCCATCATAGGGTAATGGGCCACCAACAACTTATGCACATCTTCCAATGTGTGAATAGGTGCTTTCCATACCCGTTTCGGCGCCAACTGTGGCATATGGGCTTGTTCTTCTAATGGGTCTCCCACATGCTTACGCCAAGCTTCGTAAAGCATCCAGGTGCCCCGCCATTTCCCTTCCACCGTGTAGCCCGCAATGTGCGGCGTTCCTCCACGCACCAAGTGAAACAATGCTGGATCCACCACGGGCTCATGTTCCCACACATCCAGCCAAGCGGTGGGGCCTTGCTGCTGCATTAACAAGGCCTTCAAGGCTTGATTATCCACCACAGGCCCGCGGCTGGTATTGATCAATAGTTGCGAGGGTGTCATGGCAGCCAAGCGGTCTTCATGAAGTAAGTGATAAGTGGCATGTTCCCCCTTAAAGGTTAAGGGCACGTGGCAGCTCAACACATGCGCCTGCAAGGCCGATTCTAAGGTGCTATAAGTACTCTTAGTGCAGGGAGAAAAGGGATCCACCAATAGCACCTCCAGCCCTAAGGCTTCCCCTAGCGCGGCCACACGACGGCCCACATTACCATGCCCAATCACCGCTAAAGTGGTGTTCTGCGGAGATCGCTGCTGAGCGAGCAACCAGGACACCATAACCTGTAGCACATATTCCGCCACCGCCATGGCGTTACACCCTGGAGCATGGGCAAAAGCGATACCCTGCTGCTTGAGCCACGCCATATCCACATGATCCGTACCAATGGTGGCGGAGCCCACGAAGCTCACCGCAGCATCTTTTAATAGATCAGGCGTCACCGCCGTTACCGAACGCACCAATAAAGCATCAGCGGATTTCACTACTGCTGGTGTCATGGTGCGCCCTGGCACAGTTTCCACGGTACCATGTTGCTCAAACAACGAGAGTGCCGGCATGTTTTCATCGGCCACTATGTGATACATAGGTTTTCCTTAAGCACTGTTTTATATTTTGACTTGGCAGCCAAGGCCAAAAGCCCAAGATGATAACCCCTTCCTTGCATTTGTTCCTCGCTCTAAGGTACTAATAATGACCTATTCTGGGGTTTCAATAATAAAGCTTACGCTGATAACAATAACTTAGCTCAAGGTTACTTCACAATGAGAATGCGACACAGGCTGTGCGTAACAATAGCCCTGTTGTTTGCAATAACGGGCCATGCGCAGGGGGAGAGTTTTTCGCCAACGCTCACGGCATTAAAAAGTGAAACATTAGCCATCCAACGGGATTTAGCGCTCCTCGAAAGCGCTTTGCAGCCCCATGATGCCTCAATGCAACTGTATGTTTCTGTGGATATTGATACTCGCTTCACCCTGCAAGATGCCACCTTAGTGGTGAATGGCCGCACCTTGGCTCAAAAGCACTATGGGCCAACGGAGCAGGCAGCCTTAAGCAAAGGGGGAGCGTACCCCCTGCTGCGCACGGAATTATCCGCCGGCACCCATAACATTGAGCGCCGCATCAGCGGTAAAGATCAATCCCAACGACCCTTTACGCAAAATACCACTTTCACCATCACTAAAGTGCCACAGCGCACCAAGGTGGTGGCCGTACACTTGGCAGATGACTTAGCTGAACAACGTTATCGCTTTGGAATACAACAATGGAACCAGTAATCAAAGGCGGTATTTTAGGAGTGCTTTTTACATGGCTTATGATGGCGCCCGCGAGTGCATTGGTGGTGTTCAACGAGAGTCTTCCCCAACACAGCACAGCGCAACAAGAAGAGGCCACCCGCCCTATGGATGAGAGGTTAGCCACACTCGCTCAACAACGCCAACTTACCTACGATGTGGCCTTATACCATTACTACACACAGGCGCCTTACAAGGCACTATTGCAGCTTGAGACCGCCACCACACAGGGCATCTTCACCAACAGCACCCATTATGCTGCCTTGCTCAATAGCGAGCTTCTCCTCCACTTTGGTTTATACGAAGAGGCGGATAAAAAAATTCAACGACTTTTACAGCAGGATGCTTTGCCACAAACCCGGGCCATGATTCTGCTTAAACGCGCACAGATGGATTATCGCAACGGTAATCATGAAGCGGCCGTTACACAACTTGAAGCCTTGGCCGAACATCCCCTGCCTAAGGATGCTGAGCTTCAACGGCGCCTATTACTCACCAATATTCTGATTCAGCAAAACAAACTATCACAGGCAGAAAACGTGCTCAGCCGTGCCTCTTTGCAACACCCAGATGGC
>CALEAR010000295.1 GCA_937943665.1 uncultured Alcanivoracaceae bacterium | reverse complement strand
AAGGCTTAGTACATAGTGAGCCACATTTTTGATTTCACCGTATTTTAAGGTATTACCTAAGGGAGGCATTAGCCCCTGTCGACCATTGGTAATGCTGTTAATGATTTCATCCACAGAACCCCCGTATTGCCACACGTTGTTGGTTAAGTCGGGGGCGCCAATCACTTTCACGCCTTTGCCATCCATGCCATGGCAAGCGGCGCAATTATCCTCAAACAATCGCTGTGCCACTTTAAGGGCGGCGGCATCTTGGTTGAGCTCAAGCACATCGCTGGTTTCCACCCGTTCCCATACTTTGCTAATGCGCTCGCTAATTTCTGCTTCCTGTTCCTTAAGTTGCTGTTCAGAAGTCCAACCTAGGGTGCCTTCATAGCTACCAAAGCCTGGATAGCGTACTAGGTAAACAAAAGCCGCAATGAAAGTGGCCGTGGATAAAATGAGCCACCAGGTGGGAAGGCGGTTTACCGCCTCGCGCACCATTCCATGGGCCCAACTGTGGCCTGTGGTGCCATCTTCTTTTGTGGGGATTTTGGCCCGCGGTGCCCAAATAAAGAGCAGAAAAATTGCCACATAGTTGATAATAACGAGGGCCATCACCCAGCCTGACCAGAAATCATTCATGATGCTCGTTCTCCTCTGCTGATGTGGCGTCTTCGGCGTTTAGATCATCCTCCATTGGGATTTTCGCCATTCGATCGAAGACGGGTTTATGCCGTTTGCGCCATAACCAGATCCACAGAGCCACAAACAGCACCATCAAAATCAGTGTGCTCACACCAACAAGGTGTCCCCATATCGGATTCATGATGCGGGTACCTCCTTCGCTTTGGGGTTGCTCTTCGGAGTGTTTTTAATACCTAACCCCTGAAGGTAAGCAATCAAAGCGTCCATTTGTGTTTTGCCTTCAACGGCTTTAGCTGCCTGTTCAATGTCTTCATCTGTGTAGGGGGCGCCGAGGCGTTGCATGGCGCGCATGCTGCCTTGTAAGCGTTTGGCATCAATATCTTTATCTTCCAGCCAGTTATAGCGCGGCATGTTAGAGCTAGGCACCACACTGCGTGGGTCTTTTAAGTGCTCACGATGCCATTCATCGGTGTATTTGCCTCCCACGCGGGCTAAATCTGGGCCAGTACGTTTGGAGCCCCACTGCATGGGTCTGTCGTACACAGATTCTTCAGCGGTGGAGTGTTGACCGTAGCGTGCGGTTTCAAACCCGAGGTGGCGAATCATTTGTGAATGGCACACATAGCAGCCATTTTGCACATAGGTTTCAAAGCCGGCTAAGCGTAGTGGGTCATAGGGTTCCACATCCTCAGGTGCTTCCACCTTGTTGGCGGCCACGAAGAGGGGGAGAACCTCGGCCAAACCACCAAAGGAAAGGAAAATGGCAGTGAGGATACCCAGTAGCCAAGCGTGCTTTTCAATGGCTTCAAAGTACTTGTATCGGGAACTCATAACACTCTCCTCGCTTAATTAGGGCTCGCCTGCGTTTCCACTTCTCCATAAACAGGATCGGAGGTGGGCACAGGAATGGGTTCGAGGGTTTCACGGCGTGCGCGGCTGGCGGTATGCCATAAGTTCCAAGCCATGAGCACCATACCAGTGAGCACTAAACAGCCACCAAACCAGCGTAGAGCAAAGAAAGGTTTGATGGTTTCAAAGCTAGCCAGGAAGGAGTACACCAAGGAGCCATCAGCATCGATTTCACGCCACATAAGGCCTTGGATAATCCCGGCGGACCACATGGCAATCACATAAATAAGGGTGCCGCACAGATGGAGCCAGAAGTGAGCCTCCATGGCTTTTTTGGAATGTATTTCTTGGCCAAGTACACGGGGGGCCATGGCGTATAAGGAGCCAATGGTGATCATGGCCACCCAACCTAAGGAGCCAGAATGCACGTGCGCCACTGTCCATTCGGTGTAGTGGGAAAGGGTGTTGACAGTTTTCACCGCCATAATGCTGCCTTCCATGGTGGCAGCCCCATAGAAAATCAGAGAAAGCACCATAAACTTAGCGGCGGCATCATCTTTGAGCTTGTGCCACACACCGTTAAACGTTAATAACCCGTTAGCTGAGGACCCCCAGCTAGGCATCACCAAAATAAGAGAGAAGGCCATCCCCACGGATTGCACCCAATCCGGTAAGGCGGTGTACATAAGGTGGTGTGCACCTGCCCACATATACACAGAAATTAATGCCCAGAAGTTAATAATGGAGAAGCGGTAACTCCATAGGGGGCGCTGAGCTTGGCGAGGTACGAAATAGTACATCATGCCCAAGAAACCCGCGGTGAGAATAAAGGCCACGGCGTTATGCCCATACCACCACTGCACCATGGCATCCACCACACCAGAATAAATGGGTACGGAGCGGGTCATGGCCACCGGTAGTGCCAAGTTATTCACCACGTGCATCATGCCCACAGCGATAATAAAAGCGCCGTAATACCAGTTAGCCACATAAATATGACGAATGCGCCGCCGTGCCAAGGTGGCGAAGAACACCACAGCAAAAGCCACCCAAACAATGGCAATTAAAATATCGATCCACCATTCGGGTTCCGCATATTCCTTACCTTGCGTGAGCCCAAAGGGCATGGTGAGCATGGATAATACGCAGGAAAGTTGCCAACCCCAGAACACAAACTCAGCCAGCTTGGAGTAGGCAAGGCGCACATGACCCGTGCGCTGCACCACATAAAAACAGGTCCCCATAAGGGCTGAACCACCAAAGGCGAAAATCACCCCAAAGGTATGATCTGGCCTGAGCCGGCTGAAGGTGAGTGCGGGAAAGTTGAGATCGATGTTGGGCCAGTACAGTTCTGCAGCGATGAACACGCCCACAGACATACCGATGAGCCCCCAAACCACGGAGGCTAAAAGAAATAGCCTGACCACATGATCGTTATAGGTTTCCTGAGTCTGCATAATTGCCCCTCTCAAGGTGATCAAGTAAGCGAGTTGTTGGCTTTTTACGCCATGGGTGCCTGTGGTGGGCACTGTGTTTTTCCATCTTTACTGATTTTTGATCAAAATTCTAGCGTAAAGATTATTTTATTGATTAATCGGGCTTGACAATTATCAATGGTTAATATCTTCGATTGTGGTAGTTAGGAAAGATGAAAAGTGGGGTGAGCCCGCCAAAATTAAGTGCCGCACCGTAAGAGGGTTGCTTAAAAAACAAGCGAATCGTCCAAAGATTCTACTACCAAAGTCTCGTATGCCCCTTGAAAACCTCCCCGTATATTGAAATTCAAGCCTTCATTGGGTGCCTTTTGGCGCTTTATCCAACAACAATAACGATTAAGGGAGAAGGGTATGAGCCTCCACGATGATGTGATCACCCAAGTGACACAAAACCCTAAGTACCAGGAGCTAATACGGCGTAAAGATCGTATTAGCTATGCGTTTTTTATTTTCACCTTTGTGATTTATTCCGGCTTTATATTGACCTTGGCGTTTAATCCAAGCTTGTTTGGTCGCTCCATGGTGGGCATGACCATGAGTATTGGGGTGGCCACGGGTGTTTGTGTTCTGGTGAGCGCAAGCTTGTTAGTGGCGTTGTACGTGTACATTTCGAACAAGGTGTTTGATCCGCTGCTTAAAAGCGTTATAGAGGAGGCAGGCCAATGAGATTCTTACTCAGTGTAGGGGCATTGCTGTTAAGCATGCCCTCCTTGGCCCAGGCCGCTGGCAGCCAGGGCAACACCTCAGCCATTGTGATGTTCTTGATTTTTATTGCCGCCACCATGGTGATTACGTGGTGGGCAGCAAAACGCACCC
>CALEAR010000294.1 GCA_937943665.1 uncultured Alcanivoracaceae bacterium | reverse complement strand
AACCATTGCCTGGTGTTCAGGTGCTGCTCAAGGCTTTATTGAACAGGCTCAAGAAGCTGGGGTGGATGCGTATCTTAGTGGGGAAATCTCAGAACCCACAGCACATGTGGCCCGCGAAACTGGTATTCACTACTTTGCAGCGGGCCACCATGCCACCGAGCGCTATGGCATTCAAGCTTTGGGTGAGTGGTTGGCCCAAGAATTTGGTGTGGAACATCAGTTTATCGATGTGGATAATCCTGCCTAAACAGGGGCTATTTCGTTTTCACCTTATCGCTTAATAAAATACCTAACCAACGGGTTTGTGGGCTAGATTCCAACGCTAACTTTAAAATCATGGTGAGCAAAATGGAAAGCAGCATGCCCACAGGCCCAAAAACCCACCCCCACAGCATTAAGGATACCAATACAATCACTGGGGAAAGCCCAAGGGTTTGTCCCATGAAACGCGGCTCAATAATGCTGCCAATGATGGTATTTACCCCCACATATAGCACCAAAGTGAGCAAGCCCTCTGTGGTGCCTAGCCCTAAAAAGGCAATGAGTACTGCCGGAATGGCCGCCACAATGGAACCTATGGTGGGAATAAAGTTGAGTAAGCCCGCCAACACGGCCCATAAAATGGGAAAATCTACGCCAATGAATAACAACCCTAGCCCTACGAAAAACCCTGTGGCAATGCTGGCGCTGGTTTTAATGGCCAGGTAGCGGTTCACAGAGCGGAAAAAACGTCTTGCCCGCACACGCACACGTTTGCGATTAGGAAAAGCCACCTCTATACGGCTAACAATGGAGCGCTCTTCCAAGAGTAAAAACATAAACACTAGCAACACAAAAAAGGTGTAAGCGGTGAATTGGCCCAAAGCCCCTGCCAAGTTACGGGCTAAGCCCGTAATGGTGCTGGCGGTGGGGAGGGGAATGGTATCTGGGATAAACTCTGCAGGAATACCATGCTCGGCGGCAAACACCCTAAGCTCCAATAAGCGGGCTGTGAGCCGTTCTTGGTAAACAGGAGCTTGATGCACCAAGCTTTCTGCAGTGCCTTTAATGGCAATGAAGAGTAGGAAGAAGGAAAAC
>CALEAR010000293.1 GCA_937943665.1 uncultured Alcanivoracaceae bacterium | reverse complement strand
ACCTCGCACGCTCACCCTCACTCGCGACCTTATCAAAGTGAAAAGCGTACGCCAAAAGGCCCTTCGCCCTGGTGTAGGCTATGTGCGCATTAGCCAGTTCCAAGCCAAAACAGCCCAAGACACCAAAGCTGCCATAGAAGCACTAAAAGCCAAAGACCCTCTTAAGGGCTTGGTGCTTGATCTTAGAAACAATCCTGGCGGTGTGCTTTCTGGAGCTGTGCAAGTGGCTGATTTGTTCTTAAATGAAGGCTTGATTGTGTATACCCAAGGCCGCCACGAAGAGCGCCTGAATTACAATGCTAGCGAACAAACACTGCTGCCCCACACCCCTATGGTGGTACTCGTGAACAGCGGTTCTGCCTCGGCGTCAGAAATCGTGGCCGGTGCCCTTCAAGATCATAACCGTGCCATCCTAGTGGGCCAACGCACCTTTGGTAAAGGTTCAGTGCAAAGCATTTTACCCCTCACTGGTGATAGCGCATTAAAACTCACCACAGCACGTTACTACACTCCCAAAGGGCGCTCCATTCAAGCTGATGGCATCCACCCAGATATTGTGATCCCAATGGCCACGGTAAAAACAGATAAGCAACGTACCTTGCACGAATCAGATCTGCCGCGTCATCTAAAACAAGATAATCCTCAATTGAATGAAGATGATCTTAGCCTTGCACAGGAAGATTATGATCTGTACCAAGCCCTTTCTGTGCTCACTGCCATTATGCTCACCCAGCCGAATAGCACGCCATAACCAATGAGATGGAGTCTTCTTTTGTGCTGCTTGCTCTCATTATCGGCAGCAGCACAGGTGCGCATTGCCATTATTATTGATGATGTGGGTTATCACTATGAACACAGCAAAGCCGCTGTGGATTTACACCCAAACATTACATTGGCAATAATTCCCCAAAGCCCTCACGGTGTAGCCTTAGCTCAAGAGGCAAAACAAAAGCAACGAGAAGTGATTATTCACTTACCCATGGCCGCCAACGGCACCACCGCCTTGGATGCTGGCGGCATTACTCCCGAACACAGTGATGAACATATTCAGCACACCATTCATACTGCTTTTAAGCGCATACCCAATGCGGTGGGACTAAATAACCACATGGGCAGCCGCGCCACAGAGGATAAACGCACCATGCGCTCCGTGATGGATGCTCTTGCTCACCGTGGTGCTTTTTTCCTGGATAGCCGCACCAGCAGCGCCTCTGTGGGCGAAGCGGAGGCCCAGCAGATGGGAGTACCAAACGCTCGCCGCCATGTGTTCCTGGATAATGAACCCACACACCGCAGCATCCATCAACAATTCCTCCAACTCATTAAGCAAGCTCGCCAACAAGGAAGCGCTGTGGCCATTGGCCACCCCTACCCAGAGACCATCAGTTATTTAAACCAAGTGTTTCCTTTATTAGAAGACGCCGGCATTGAACTGGTTCCGATTTCTAGATTAGTTACGTTTTAGCGCCTTCATTGGGGGTGCGCTCGAACTGAACGAGTTCCCGAATTCCCCATCCTGGAGGGTGCTCTCGAACCGAGCGGGTTCCCGACACCAGGTGTTCTTAATTTCCACTGTGCCAAGCAAGCTTGCATAAATGATTTTCATCAGCAGTTTTATGCTGCTGAAAACCATTTATTCCAGCCTGGCTCACCGAGCCACTAAGAGAAATCGGGTGCGGGTTGGTTAAGAAGAAGGAATTTGTGCAAGGTTTTTATTCAAAGCTAATAGCTTAAACCTAGGGTAAAGCCAGCTTAGTGGCACCCATTATTTCCCCCCAACCCACCAACCCGATTTATCTTATAAGCACTGTAGAAACCACTGCTTTTGTTGCGTGTTTCGCATAAAAAGAGTGATTTCGAAGTGCTTGCGAAGATATTTATTAAGAATTACGTTGCGTGGCACCCGCCAGGTGTAAAGGCACCCTAGCTTGCCTTATTCGCCATAAACGATATTGTTATCCTCACATCAAAACCAACAAGAATAACGATTAAGGACAAAAGCATGGAATCCAGTGCGTTAATCACCATAGGCTTACCCATTTCGCTATTTATTATTATGGTGGGCATGGGGCTCACGCTGCGTATACAAGATTTTAAAGGAGCTGCGCTGGCAGCTTGGCCGCTAACTTTTGGCACCCTCATGCAAGTGGCTGCCTTGCCTGTTTTTGCCTACTTTTTAGCATCCTTACTTAATCTGAGCCCTGCAATGACAGTGGGATTGGTGCTTATTGCTGCCTGCCCTGGCGGCACCACGTCCAACTTGTTTGCGTTTCTCGGGCGCGGCGATGTGGCTTTATCTATTTTGCTCACGGTGATTGCCAGCCTAGTAACCATTGTTACCCTGCCCTTTTTTGTGAGCTACACCATGGCCGAAGTGCTTGACGCGAGCACCATGATTGAACTTCCCGTTTTACGCACCATAGCGACCTTGATAGTCATTGTGCTGCTACCTGTCATCATCGGGATGGCACTCAAAGTAAAGTTTCCTACACTTGCCGAAAAAGCAGAAAGCGGCATGAGTGCCTTTGGTTTTATCGTGCTAATGGCTGTGATTATTGCCATTGCCGTGGATGCTGGCAGCGAGATTATCCCCATGCTTAAACAAGCGGGTATAGCGGCGGCTTTACTTAATATTGGTGGCATTATTTTAGGACTTGTGGGCGGCCAGCTTCTCGGCTTAAGCCGCACCCAAGCATTTACCGTGGCGGTGGAGCTTGGTATTAAAAACGGCGCTCTTGGCGTCACCGTTGCCCTAACCCTTCTTGAAAGCACAGAAATGTCTGTGGCTGCCGCCGTGTATAGTGTGTTTATGTTCGGCTTTGGGCTCTTAATGATTGCCTATGGGAGGTTGACGATTCAGCCCTAATACCGGGCGGGTCTTGCCCTTGCACCAGGCGGGTGCCTCGGCTCTCGTGCCGAGTACGCGGAACCCGTTGAGTGGTGCCCGCCCGGCATAAGGGCAACACCTCTCGGTGCTAGAGCCTCACCGATACTCCTGCCTGCGCCATAAACGCTTTGGCTTCGGCAATGGTAAATTCGCCAAAGTGGA
>CALEAR010000292.1 GCA_937943665.1 uncultured Alcanivoracaceae bacterium | reverse complement strand
CCGGCCGCTGCCGAGCCGACCATTCTCATCCTCGGCGATAGCCTCAGCGCCGCCTACGGCATGGCGCGGGAGGAGGGCTGGACGGCCCTGCTGCAGCAGCGGCTCGCTGCAGCAGGCTATCCGCATCGGGTGATCAATGCCAGCATCAGCGGTGACACCAGCATAGGTGGCCTGCAGCGTTTACCCGGTGTCTTGAAGGAATTCGAGGCCGACATCGTGATTCTGCAATTAGGGGCCAATGACGGCCTGCGCGGCCAGCCCGTGCGCTATGATGGCAAACATAAGTTACTTAGCTCCCTGGCCAGTTGGCCTGCCCACTGGCACCCTATTTGCCCTGAAGTGGCCATTGGACTGCCCGTGCCACGCCCACCTATTGAACAGCGCTTACACCAAGGGGAGCTGCAATTGGTGGAGGTGCAAAACCCTCAGCAGCAATACCAAGAGGCCATGGCCGCCTATGCAGCCTCAGTGGCGCAATACATTCAGCAACACCGCATTTGCGGCTATGTGTTAATGCACAAATCCCCTTCCTGCGCTGTGCACTCAAGCACCATTAAAAGTGCCCAAACAGCCTTACATCAACCAGGGTATTTTGTACGTGAACTCACACAATGGTTGCCTGCATTACCCTTACTGGAAGCCCAACAAGTGGCACACACTGAGGCGGTGGAAACCTTTTGGCAAAAGGCGCGCGAGTACGCCCTTCGTTACCACTGAGCCGCGCCCTCTTTAAGCAACCATTGCTGCAGATATTGATACAACCTAGGCTCTTCTATCATTAGCATGTGCCCCATGCGGTAAAACAGCTTGCGGCTTACATTGGGGGCGTCTTCATAATATCGCCCCCCTAAGGCACTGGACACATCGCCGCACCAGTCGCCCTTAGGTAAGGGGGCCTCCTCTGGGCTAGTGGCCCCCGTCCTAAATAACTGTTTCACCTTATTATCCACGGGCGCTATGGGGGCTGGATGCTTTGCATCACGGGAACGGGCGCGCCATTGCTGTTCCGTAATGTAGCCAAAACGTAAATCCCTAATTCCCTCGGAGCGCAAATTGGCCAAGCGCATAAAAGGTCGAGTGTAGCTTGAAATGGCCAGCAAATTATTTAAGTAATTGCCCAACCGTTCTAATACGGCCCCTTGGTGAGGGGAGCCCAAGCACACTAGGTGGCTTAACTTCTCCACCCAGGGGTGATCTTGCTCACGCCCATGGTACAAGGCACTGCGAGACACTAGGCCGCCCATGGAATGGCCCACTAGCACAAGCCGTTCAGGCAGTGGTGTATGGGCAAGAAGCCCTGCGAGCTTGCGCCCGTTATCAGAAATATGAAGCCCCGAGTTGTACCGCAAATAGGCCACCTCCCCGTGAAGCTCTTGTTCCACCCATCGCTGAAAGGCCGCCACGGCCGGAGAATTCCAACAGGAATCATTCATACAGAGCCCATGCACAAAGATCACCAACACACGGGTTTCCGGAGAAAACTCATTTGGGGTTAAGCGCATGGGAATGGCATACGTGCTACCCTGCTCCGCATAAAGCTGGCCAAAAATCCCATTAAGTACACTTTGTAGGTTTAGCCGCTCCGTACGGCCCTGGGCTGGGTCTCTTAATATATCAGTCAGTGCTGCCACATTCCCTAACTGGCGAAAGCCATAGCGCACCGCTTGATACACCATGGGAGCAGGCACATAATCCGCCCCTCTTATATGAAAGGGGTTGGCCACAGCACTATGCACATCCTGTACTAAATCTACTATTTCGTTGCCCACGCGAGTGACAAGTTGCGCAATACCACCCACATCACGGCTTAATCCCTTCATGTTTACCTCTTTATTATTAGTAGTCATTCATGCGCTGCATGGCCTCACGATGGAAAATCGATAAGGTTTCTGTGATTTCATCAAACCAAATTACCGCTTTATCCTGCTGAAGCAAACTCATCATTTGTGCCACTTTTTCCTCAAGGGATACTTCCTCTTCGCCGTAATCGGTGCCATCCCGTGTAACGAATTCTTCAATCATGGCACGTAAGGCATCCGCAGGAATCTGATCATAAGGAACTTCCAAACTACCTCCTAAAATGTATTCAGCTCGTAATCACTAGGTGAAAAGCGTTGAGTTTGCCACCAAAACTCAAAGGTGAACCCGGGCCATAGGGCAGTAATTTTGCCATTGCGGTGTTGGTACCAACTGTTACACCCCGTGGCCCAAACGGATTGTTGCAAGCGCCGCTGTAGTTGTTGATTAAATTGCTTTTGCACCTCGGGCTTCACCGCCAAGGTTTGGGCCCCCTTTTGCGTTTGGTGGCGCAATAACTTCTGAATCAGCTTCACCTGCTGTTCAATCATAAAGATCATGGAGGTGTGCCCTAACCCTGTATTTGGGCCTATGATCATATATAGGTTGGGGAACCCAGCCACCGTGGTGCCTAAATAGGCTTCCTCCCCTTCTGCCCAAGCCTCGGAAAGACGTTGTTCTGGGCCCTTAATACGCTTGGCAATGGGGTTTTCGGTGGCATAAAACCCAGTGGCATACACCATGACATCAAAGGATAATGCCTCGCCAGAGGCCGTTATAACCCCAGTGGGGGTAACCTCTGAAATACCCTCGGCCCGCAAGGTGCAATTGGACGCCTGCAAGGCGGGATACCAGTGGTTGGAAATCAAAATACGTCGGCAACCAATTAAATACTCTGGAGTCACCAGCTCGCGTAACTCCCTATCCTTCACCTGGCGACGAATATGTAGCTCCGCCACTTTTTGGAAGAGCTTCATCAACGCCGGATGAATCACCATCCCCATGACTCTGGCTTCGTGCCCCCAATAAATGGCGGCACGATGAGCGCGTCGCACGCCGGGCACATGTTTAAACAGCTGTTTTTCAAGGGCGCTATAGGGTCTATCAAAGCGCGGGATAATCCAGTTTGGCGTGCGTTGAAACACGGTAACCTGTGCCTTCTGTTTCACGAGTTCAGGCACAATTTGGATGGCGGAGGCGCCAGAGCCCACCACCGCCACCCGTTTGCCGGTAGGGGCATAGGAATCCTCCCAACGGGCGGAATGAAAGGTTTTACCTCTAAAGCTTTCCACCCCTGGCACATCGGGTAGCTTAGGCTCCGCCAACCCACCAGTGCCCATGATTAAAGATCGTGCCAAATACTGGCCTTGGCTTGTGGTCACTTGCCATACCTTGGTTTGGGTAAGGTATTTGGCTTCTAACAGGTTTTCTTGAAAACGTATTTGCGGGTAAAGGTTATGGGTGCGCGCTATGCGTTTTAAATAAGCAAAAAGCTCGGGTTGTGTAGGATACTTACGAGACCAATCCGCCTTAGGAAAAAACGAGAGGGAGTATAAATGGGAAGGCACATCACAGGCGGCACCGGGGTAAGCATTATCCCGCCATGTGCCACCCACCTCTTGGGCCCGTTCAAGCAGTAAAAAATCATGGCGCTGCATTTGCCGCAAAGCGATGGCCATGCAAAGCCCCGCAAAGCCCGTACCAACAATAATCACATCATGTACTTTCGCCATGGCAACCTCCCTCACCAATGAGTTATCTTCATCATACTACGACTTGTATGAGGGTGCGGCACCCAATGCCATGGTAACTGGCTTTATGGGCAACGCCCTGTGGCCATAGAGCAAGGTGGCAGTTTCTTGATTCTCATCAAGGCTTGGCTTTACAGCCTTTAGGGTGCTTCCTAGTATCAAAATCTCCATTACACGGATACAAGGAGTATCACATGCCTTTAACTGCCATAAAAAACTTATTTAGCAAAAAACAAAAAGCGGATACTAAGCCTAACCAACCCACCCCCAAGGACACTAAAAAAAGCGCCAAGGGTAAACACGGCGAAGATTTTTGCTGTGGTGGCTGCTCTTAAGGGCTGAAGGCAGCGCTAAGGCGCTGCTTTATTCCGCTTCCAAGTGAAGCACCCGTAATCGTTCCCTTTCATCAAAATGCTCAGCGCGACGTTGTTCAAGCTCTGCCTCTTTATCTGCTTGGCTTAAATTGGGGTTATTAAGAATGGTGGCCCTTTCCTTACGCCAAGCATCTAAACGCTGTTGCCACTGGGAGCGTTGTTGATCCAAGGCCTCTAGCCGCTGCGCGCCCTCTTCCCCCACCAAGGTGCGGCGCAGCTGAATAATATCTTCTTCACTGCCACCACTTTGCCGTGCCTCTGCTGTGAGTTGCTGTAAGGTGATCAACTGATTCACCTCCTGTTGTTCCTGCTGGAATTCCGCAGGCATTTGTTCGGTGAGTGTGGCCACCCGAGCAGCTTTTTCTGTGGCGCTTAAATGAGGATCCTCCATCACCTCTAAACGGGCTAAGGTGTAATCATCATAGGCTTCTTCCTCACCAAAAAAGGCCTCATGGGTGTGGGCATCAAAAATAGCTTGGCGCAACGCTTTAGCATCCTCTTTAATACTTCTCATGGCCAACAAATCTATGGTGCCAATGGCCTTACTCGGAGCATGCTCCTGTAGTTCTTCCACCTGTTGCAGGTAATCCAAATATTGATGCCACAGTGCCACAGCCTCCACTGCTGCCGTTTCAGGCAATTGATCCCGAATATAGGCCTCCACCCGCGCATTAATATGGCTGAGGGGCTCTTCCCCTTGGGCACTTAAAAAATAATCAAACAAATGACGCGTGTGTAAGCTTGGCACCAAGTGCCCTGCCTCATCCACCATAAAACCACCATCCACCTCTGTGCCACGTAACGAGGGAGCTAAGGCCTCAAGGCCCGTTTTGAAATTGGGGATGGTGGACTCGTCTTCCGTATGGGTGTTATGGGTTATTTTTGGGGTGCCCATACCAGCCTTTGGGGCTACCACTGCTTGTGAAATTTCTGGGCTCTCATGAGTTGCTTGCCAAGGTTGTTCTTTCACTAGCCATAGGCTCCCCAGTATGACTACCCCTACTATCACTCCTAAGCGCTTCATCATACTACTACTCATCGAATCAGGGTTGTGTGCTGAAAACAAAACAGGCGCCATAGGGCGCCCGTCATAACAACGACTTATAAACCAGCGTTTTTCAAACGATTAGCATGTTGACGAAAAATTGTTTTTGGATTGGTTTCCACTATGCTAACCAAGCCTAACATTTGGTTAACTTCATCTAAGTGATCCATGCGGTAGTTATCGCGGATCACCTGCCCTAAGTGGCTGCTGCAACGCCCCACCAAGCCATCATTATCCGGATCATCCGTGCCCACAAAGGCCAAGCCGGTGGCAGCCAAAGCAGCAGCGCTAGGATCTAACACATTGGTCATCACACCGGTGCCGCTCCAAGAGTAATAACGCACGCCGTTCACCTCATAGGCACCCTCACCACAAGCAGTGGTGGGCACCCCAGCGGGGAACTTCTCGTTATAGGCAGCCGTGCCCTTTGATGTGAGAGAGGCTAAACCGGCTAAGGAATCCTGAGGCAAGGCATCCCCTGAGGCCACCCCAATAAACCAACCAAAGCCGTTTACAATACTCGATAACACAGTGGCTAGTGGATCCCCCACCACAGGCAAGGAGGCCGCCTTATCAATAATATCCGCCACTGGGCTACCCTTGGTAGGGCCGCCAACAGAGGTTACCGACGCCACTCTATCGGGCATGACTCCGGCCACATAACGAATGGAGTGATTCCCATGGCTATGACCAATTAGATTCACTTTTTCTGCCCCCGTGATGGCTAAAATTTCCTCCACCTGCTCTAGCAGCTGTTCACCGCGGGATTCAGAGGACCCAAAAGCAGATACACGGGTCACGTACACCTCTGCCCCACTTTTGCGTAAAGCAGAAGGAATTTGGTACCAATACTCCAAGGGCCCCACATTATCAAAACCACTCATGCCATGGGCTAATACAATGGGATAACGGGTTTGGGTGTAGTCCTTTTGGAACAAAGAAGACAGTGCATAGCTAGGCAAGCTAACACCGAAAAGCAAAACCACTGCCGCAATAAGGGCAAATACACGGTTAAACATGGGAGTGACTCCTCTTTTTATATTACTTAGAGATGGTCAGTTTTTAACCACCTGTAGATAAAGTAATCACTATTTTTAGTGGGGAGTCAACGCAGCTTCGGCGGGTTTTACATTTAGCTGCAAAGTTTGTGACATGGAGCAAGACCCACAAAGGGCCTTGCTCCTTGGGATTAATAGATCACATCAGTACCACGGGCTTGAGACATGGCCTCATACTCATCACTGAAGAAAAACTTCTCTTCACCGAAAGCGGGCACCAAATCATCAAACCAAGTGGCTTCTGGATCAAACTTTGCAAAGAAAGGACGCTGTACCCAATCCGCATTACGCCCTTGGATAAAGCGTAAAATAAATACCTTCTCGCCATTTAATTCTGTGATCCCTTGAATTTCCACCTTACCAGGGCCCGCACTCATGGATGGTCCGCGGGCGGTTCTGGCTAAACCAGACACACGCTGAATGGCTTGGCGGTAAATCTCATAGGTTTTAGCAAGAGGCACTTCAAAATAACGTTTAG
>CALEAR010000291.1 GCA_937943665.1 uncultured Alcanivoracaceae bacterium | reverse complement strand
GAATATGGCCGCATTACCTTCAGCGAAAAAACCGCCGTGGATCCCCTTAAGCTGGTGCTGCTGGTACAGCGCGAAAGCCATCGTTACCAACTGCAAGGGGGGCAAACCTTGCGCTTTAGCAGCAAAAATATCGCTGGGGAGGAGCGCTTTACCTTGGTGGAAACCCTACTGGAAAAGCTTACCCCAGAAGAGGAGTAACAAGCGGCCTATGTGCGAATTTTTGCCGCTAAAAAATCCAACAACACCCCCACCCGATGTGGCATATAACGATTCGAAGGCAATACCCCATAAATGCCAATGGGTGGGGCTAGGTGTTCCTCTAGCACTGTTACTAGCTGCCCCTGGGAAAGATACTCCTCGGCGATAAAATCAGGCACCATGGCCACCCCAAAACCTTGGGCGGCGGCTTCTGCTAATGCGTCCCCATTATTGGCTTGCAAGCCATAATCAAAATAAAAAGGTTGCCTTTGCCCCTGCACTTTAAACATCCAAGGCTCACTATCGCCCCGTAGGAAATAACCTAAACAAGCATGATGATGTAACTCTTGCGGATGCTTTGGCTCCCCCTGTTTAGCCAAATACTCAGGCGAAGCCACCACTAAAATTTGGCACTGCCCGAGCTTTCTCACCACTGTGGTTTCAGCTAAATCATAGGTAATGCGCACCGCCACATCCAAGCCTTCTTCAATAAGGTCTAAGCGGCTATCGCTAAAGTGAATGCGCAAATCCACAGCACTGTGCTGCGCCATAAATTCCAGCAGCCAGCTATACACTTTTTTTAACCCAAAACTTAAGGGCAAGCTAATATTAATGGGGCCTTGCAAAGTGGCGCCACCCGCCACCAACTCAGAGTTGGCAGCCTCCACTTGCTGCAAAATTTGGTGGCAGTGCTCCAAATACAAACGCCCTTCCGTGGTAAGCGAAAGGCGCCTTGTGGTGCGGTGAATCAGCTTCACCCCCAAGTACTTTTCAAGGGCGGCGATTTGCCGTGATACCACAGAGCGCCCCACACCTAGCTGTTCAGCCACCGCACTAAAATTGCCAAGTTCTGCCACACGCACAAACAGTTGCATGGCCTCAAAAAGGTTCATTGTTTCATTCCAAGTCAACAGTGTATTGTTATTAATATCATAGATAACTCCCAATAGCTCCCCTAGTATGGGCCCTAAACCTAATCCACAACAACTGATGCAGAGGATGTATGATGAAAAAAGCCTTTACTACCACCCTACTAGCGGGAAGCTTATTGGTATTTGGTGCCACCCAAGCCGTGGCAGCGGAACAAACCTTTATAATTGATAGCACCCACACCTTCCCCAACTTTTCCTATAGCCACTTTGGGCTTTCCACGCAGCACAGCAAGTTTTCGAACACCCAAGGAACCGTGGTGCTCGATCAGGAAAAGCGCACCGGTAAGGTGGATGTCACCATTGATATGACCTCGGTGCAAACCGGTTTTGATGTATTTGATGAGCACATCCAAAGTGAAGATTTCTTCCACACCGCCAAATACCCCACCGCCACCTTCAAAGGCGATGAAGTTACCATTGAGGACAATAAACCCGTGGCTGTGTCTGGAGAACTCACCATCAAGGGCATTACCAAGCCTGTTACCCTAGAAAGCTCTGATTGCCTCTACCTCGATGAGCACCCCATGGAAGGTCGCCCAGCCATTGGTGCTAATGCGGAAGTCACCGTGTTACGCAGCGATTTTGGCATGGATCTTTACACGCCTCATGTGAGCGACGAAGTGACCATCACCATTTCCTTTGAAGCCATTGAAGAAGAGAAGTAATCGCCTTCACAGCCTAGTAATTTCTTGCTAGGCTCAATGCTCATCTTGACGGGGTGCCGTAACCATCGGCTGAGAATATACCCGTTGAACCTGAACCGGTTAGTACCGGCGTAGGAATCGAGATAGCAACATTACACTTAGGCTTTAATCAGCCTCCCTCGCCGTGCGTGTTGGCCGGTTCCCGCTATAACTATTTGTGGGAGCTCAACATGACTACATTTCAAGATACCGCGAAAGCGGATGCCACCAGCCTCAAACCTCTGCCCAATTCACGAAAAATTTATATCACGGGAAGCCGTGA
>CALEAR010000290.1 GCA_937943665.1 uncultured Alcanivoracaceae bacterium | reverse complement strand
CTTGTACGCCATGGTGCTGACCTTGGTGTGCTAGGGCAACACGGGAAAAAGGATGCGCAAGCGCAACCATGGCAGCACTTGCCGCCAAAAAGGTACGACGATGAATAGGTTTCATGGTATTCGCCTTACTCAGTGATTCATTAACGAATATTAGGCCTCTTTAAAGACCTAACGATTTCAGCTGATGTAGGGCAAATTTTTCGGAGGCGGTAGATCAATATGGGATTGTTCTGGCAAAGCACGCACGTGCAACCGCTGAGGCATCACCACAACAGGCACCTTGGTGATCAGTACCACATTGGCCGGATACAATACAGCACAACAACTCATGGCGAGGCAGCCCCCTGCGCACATCAGGGCAGCTGAGTCATGGCAGCTTTCCTCATGGCATACCTCTGGTGCCATGTGCTCCATGAGATCACCGGCTGCCGCCATGGGCGACAAACTCAGTAACAGTAAGCTAATCACCACCCTCAGAAAAGCCATCATCCTCACTCATTGCCATGCGTTGAAGCGTCAATGCATTCGGTTTATTGTAACCTTAACCAACACACCTTCAACACATATTCTTGAGGTGCATTGTGCGCTTATTCTTTCTCCTAGGGATTATTGCTTTATTAAGTGGCTGTGAACTTTGGTTTGATAACGTTAATAAACAAGGGGATGTCGAGCTTTACCTTAGCACAGTGCCCAGAGCCGAAGTTTCAGACACCTTCCTTACCATCACCAAAGCGGAGCTACAGCACAATGCCGGCCAGTGGCATGAGCTCACCTTAGAAAAAGACCTCAGCCAGCGTAACCTCCAACGCATTCACATCACTAAACCGCTACGCATTGCGAACGCCAAAAACATACCCAAGGGGCGTTACACCACCCTGCGACTCACTTTCCCCGTCCCCGCAGGGCGCTCTGTGCGTCGCGACACGGGCGGAACTTTCAACACCACCATTAGCAGCACAGTGGCAATCCCTATCACCCCTGAGTTTTCCGTTACAAAGGGGGAAACCTCCTCGTTGTTATTGCCCTTGGATTTTCAAAAAAACTTAGCATTTTATGAGGATGAGTACGATATTCACTATGAAGTTGAGGCTTCTCAACTGAGCGCCATTGCAATGGACGCTGGCCGTATCAGAGGCCGCATCAGCGAAAGCGCCCTGAATAATCTCAATTGCGAGAGCACCACACTCACCACCAACAACGAACGCGAAGGTGCCTACGTTTACTTATATAAGGACAGCGGACAAAGCTTGGATACTTTAGCGGATATTATGCTTGGAGCGCAGGAATCCCCTGTGGCCACCGCAGCAATAAAAGCCACAGACGAAGGCAACACCTATGAGTATCACTTTGCTCCACAGCCCCAAGGAGATTATGTGCTAGCCCTTACCTGTGATGGGTTAAAGGATCACCCCTTATACAAAAACACAACAGTGAAACTGAGTGAAGGAATAAGAGTGAAAGTACCTGCCCGTGGCGAAACCACAGTGAACATTAATTAAGCTTGGGGCCCTCAGCACCGTATAGAAAGAAGGTTTCAAAATAGTGCGCCATGGATGCCCTTGGCACCCTCCCTCGGCGCTCGCATTCACACAAAGCCAATACAAAATAGCCAAACATATCCGCCATCC
>CALEAR010000289.1 GCA_937943665.1 uncultured Alcanivoracaceae bacterium | reverse complement strand
TTATTATAGAAGAAATTCCCGTAGATAAATTTGGATTCATCGATCAAGAAAAATATAACGCTGCGTTAACCGAAGATGTTTTGCTCGTTAGCATCATGGCTGTTAACAATGAAATAGGTGTAATCCAAGACGTAAAAGCATTAGCACAAGCTGCACATAGAGTGGGTGCCTTATTTCATTGCGATGCAGCACAAGCTCTCGATTCTATGCGCATAGATGTCTTTGATTTAGAAGTGGATTTCCTTAGTTTTTCTGGGCATAAAATATACGGCCCAAAAGGAATCGGAGTATTATTTATCGCATCACATCTTCATCAAAAGCTTACACCACTCATTCACGGTGGTGGACAACAAAGCGGGTTAAGAGCTGGCACCCTACCCACACCCCTTTGTGTTGGCATGGGAGAGGCAGCTAAAATTACTGCCTTAGAATTCAATAAAAATCATGAAAAACTACTCAAACTAAAATCAATGTTTCTCAATGAACTCAATATTAATAACATTAACTATGTAATTAATGGAGATATAAACCAAAGGCATCCAGGCAATTTAAATCTTCAATTCCCTGGATATAACGCAGAATCATTACTTAACAGTCTCCAACCTTACCTTTGTGCCTCCACGGGTTCCGCTTGTAATAGTGGCTTTATCAGCTCTTCTTACGTATTAAGGGCTATAGGCTTAACAGATGAGGAAGCTCAAGCTAGCATTAGATTCAGCTTCGGAAGACCTACCACAAAAAAACAAATACAGCAGGCTGTAAAACTTTTAAAACAGCAACTAAGCAATTCACACTGAACCAACCACAGGAGCATTCCGAAAACATATTTCCACGGGGGGAATAGCACATGCTCGGCCAGGATGAGTATGGTCGTCAAAAACACATTGCCGTTAGGGGAAGGCATCTTAGGATAAGCCGCACGGGTGGGGTGTCTTTAAGGCACCAAGCTAAGCTCGGTGGCTTAAACCTCACGGTGAATAGCCGCCACGGGTTAAGGGTTTCTAGCCGTGTGGCCAAAAACACCCAAGTGGCCCTGCAAAATGGGCGCTTTGTATTACGCGGCCGTTATGGCAAAGGGCCCACTAAGCTGAATGTTTCTAAATCGGGGGTTTCGGTTTCCACTCGCAACCCCTTCGGCACCTTTAACTGGACACATCCAAACCGCTCTTCCTTTAAGGTGGGGGGCGTATTATTCCGCGGCAAAAAAGCCGCGCAAATGCAGGCCATTATACTGCTGTTAATGGTGATCCCCTTGGCGTTTTTAACCCTGGGGAAACTGCTCCTCATGCTTTTTCACTTGTTACAGCGCTTGTGGAGCCAAATATTGGTCCTAGGCCGTGCCAGCTTGGTGGGCATGTATAACCTGTATTGCTTCACATTGCGTTTGCGGTTTGCCCGGCTGGCCAAACAAATTCAGCCGCCCTTAGCGCAGTGGAGCTTATATGATCTTGGCGCTGCCATTTGGCTGCTGTATCACCGCGCCTCTCCATTGGGGGTAGGGCTAAACCTGCAACAAGCCGATACTCTCCACACGCCTTTGTTGCGCCTTTGCCAACCACAGCTTGCCAAGGTGGCGCAGCGGCTTCCCACCCATGCCAACCCACAGGTGCTAATGATTGGGCTAGCACAACGCTTGGCCAATGGGTTTAAGGAAGAGGATCGCAAAGAGCTGATCTTACAAATTGATGAAATCTGCCTGGCCTTGGGGCAGCCGCGCACCCAGCTGCAAGAGTTTTTATTAACCCTTTACGCCCATGCTAACCAAATGCGCTTCACCATTGCCCCCGAGGCAATGGTAGCCCACGCTGAAGGCAGCACAACGCCGCAGCCACAAAGGTTGGTTCAACAACCCATTAACCTTAACACCGCTAGCCTTAATGAGTTACAACAACTCCCCGGCATAGGTACAGAACGTGCCGCCGCCATTGTG
>CALEAR010000288.1 GCA_937943665.1 uncultured Alcanivoracaceae bacterium | reverse complement strand
CCTCTTTCCGATATGCTTGCTCGAGAAGCCCTTACACGCATGGCCAAGCATATTCACAAAGCTACCCACCAGGGTCATGATATAAACGCTCGGGAACAAATGCTCTTAGGCGCTCATTTAGCAGGACAAGCTTTTGCGAATGCGCCTGTGGCCGCCGTACATGCCTTAGCATACCCACTCGGAGGCCACTTTGGTGTGCCCCATGGATTAAGCAACGCTTTGGTGTTACCGGAAGTGGTACGCTTTAACATGCCTCAGGCTAACGCCCTTTATGCAGAACTCGCACCTTTGATCAGCTCAGAGCCCCAGCTCGACGTGGCCTTAACAGAACTGATCAAAAGCATAGATTTACCCATGCAGCTGCGGCAAGTTGGCGTTACTGAAGCTGATCTCCCCTTGCTTGCAGAAGATGCCATGAAACAACAACGCTTATTGGTGAATAACCCTCGGGAAGTGAGCTTTGAGGATGCACTTTCTATTTATCAAAGGGTGTTATGATGACTGTGTATAAAGAAAGCCTACCGACCCGATGGGCAGATAACGATATTTATGGTCATGTGAATAATGTGGCTTATTACAGCTTTTTTGATTCTGTAATTAATCGTTATCTCATTGCTAATGGCCTGGATATTCACCACGGCAAAGTGGTGGGTTTTATGGTGGCATCGCAGTGTCGTTATTTATTGCCTGTGGCTTACCCTGAAACAGTGGAGGTTGAACTACGGGTAGCTAAGTTGGGTAACAGCTCCGTTACTTATGCCTTGCAGCTGTTTAATGAGGCCCAACAGCTTGCCGCAGAGGCGAGCATGACCCATGTATTTGTGGATCGCACCTCTGGGCAATCCACCCCTATTCCACCACCACTGCGCACAGCGTTAGAAAGGCTTCAACAGACAGCGTAGCCTATGGCGCTTAGGGCACCTTATTCACCCAAGTTTCATGGGTGAACTTGCGCTTTACTAAAGTCGCCGCTGCATTTAGCTCTTCTTCTCGGTAAGTGCTTAGCTGGGCATGATAATTGGCCATAAAATATTCCATAAAAGCGTTAATAATGGCTTCTCGGCTCATGCCAGTTTGCGTACGCATGGGATCCACCCGTTTATTAGCGCTTTTGGTGCCCTTATCTGACATTTTTTCACGGCCAATACGCAGCACATCCAACATTCGATCCGCATTAATATCGTAAGCCATGGTCACATGGTGAAGCACCACACCATGAGCAAAGCGCTTTTGCGCCGCACCACCAATTTTGCCTTGTTCCGAGACAATATCATTCAGCGGCACATAATGGGCTTTAACCCCCACCTCCGCCAAGGCGCCTAACACCCATTGATCTAAAAAAGCATAAGCTTGCTCAAAACTCAGCCCTTCCACTAAGGATTCGGGCACCACCAAAGAATAGGTAATGCAGTTACCGGGTTCCATAAACATGGCGCCTCCGCCAGTAACACGACGCACCACTTGCACACCATGGCGCTTGGCCCCCTCAGCATCTATTTCATTACTCAAGGATTGAAAGGCACCGATAACCACCACGGAATCTGGCCAATCCCAAAATCGTAGCGTGGGTCCTCTGTGCCCTTTTGCCACCGCTTCCACTAATACCTCATCAAGGGCCACATGGTGTGCCGCAGGTAAATTCACAGGAGCAATCACCTCAAAAGCATGATCATACCAACTGCTTGCCTGACCGAGGGCGCGACGCACCGCGATGGCCACCGCTTGTGGCGAAAAGCCAAACATCGTCACCGCTTCTGGAAGTGCTTGCTCAATGGCTTGGGCGAGCTCTGCCACACTGGCGGTGATGGGCTGCCCCACTAAAGCCTGGTTGATTTGTAATAGGGCCTCATCGGGTTCCAAAAAGAAATCCCCTGAAACGCTCACTTCACTTAAGCAACCTTCCTGCACCTTAACCTGGGCCACCACTAATTTACCGCCAGGTACCTTATATTCACCACGCATCATAGCCCTCACCATACCCAATAGGCATAAAAACTAATTAACAATACACAGGCAATATTCAAATAAAGCCCCACTTGCATCATGGTGTATTGGGGCACATGCCCAGTACCAAATACAATGGCATTAGGGGGTGTGGCCACCGGCAGCATAAAGGCACAGGAGGCAGACACAGCAATTAAGCTTGCAATAATCACAGGATCCACCCCTAAGCTAGGGGCTAGCGCCACAAACACGGGCACCAATAAGGCAGCACTGGCAGTATTACTTGCAAGCTCTGTGAGGAAAACCACAAAAGCCACCACCACCATCACCGCAAGCAGTGGATTCACTTTACCAACAATATGCCCCACGGTTTCCCCTAAAAATAAGCTCGCCTCCGTGGTTTGTAGCACTTGGCTTAAGCACAAGCCACCACCAAACAATAACAAGACTCCCCAATCGGTGGTGTTTTCCATATCACGCCAAGTCACCACTTTAAATAGCACCAGGGCAACCATGGCCATAACCGCCACCACACTATCAAAGGCATCCACTCCACCTAACCAAGCATTCACAGGTTTACTGAATACCCACATAAATACGGTGACGGCAAAAATAGAAAGGGTGATTTTGCGCTCTAAGGACCACTCAAAGGGAGCTTCATCCACTGCAATACGTTGGTTCAGTTGCGGCCTTAACAACAGAAACAGCACTATTACAGCTGCAGGCAATAATAATAAGGTGAGCGGTAGCGCTTTGATCAACCACTCGGTAAAACTCATGCCTGTGGCAGCAGCGGCAATGGCATTGGGTGGGCTGCCCACTAAGGTGGCAATCCCTCCTATGCTCGCGCTATACGCCAAGCCTAAAAGCGCAAAGGTGCGGGTAACATGTACTTTCTCCCCTTTTACTTGGGCCAACAAGCCCAAAATTAAAGGCAGCATCATGGCCGCTGTGGCGGTATTGCTTATCCACATGGAAAGGCCTGCAGTGGCCACAAAAAGTAGCACTAATGCCAAACCCAAATGCCCACCTGTGCGGCGTAAAATGGCTGTGGCCATGGCTTTATCTAACTGCTGCCGGCTAAGGGCAGCTGCCAATCCAAAGCCCCCCATAAACAAGAAAATAATAGGGTCTGCAAAACTCGCTAACGCCTGTTTAAAGCTCAACACCCCCAAAAAAGCCGCTAACAAAGGCACCAACAAAGCTGTAATGGTGAGGTGAATTGCCTCGGTTAACCATAACACGCCCACAAATACCAAAATACTAAGCCCTTTAGCCACATTAGGCTCCACAGGCAAAGTATTTAAAAGCCACACAAACACGAGGGTGTTAAGTACGATAATACTGTTTTTAGCCATACGCTTAAGCACCATAAAAACGCCAACACTTGGCGAAACATATCATCAAATAGGGTATTAATACCTCATATAAACACGATAAGCATCACAAGTGGTTCGAATCATTTTCAAAAAACGTTGCTTTTTTGTTCGAACAGCACTTTTCCTTAGCCTATCTCAAGAAGGGTGCTTTTAATAAAGTTTAAGAAAGTTTTCTCTCATGCTATGGCGTGAGACTTGGCGGGTATCCATGGAAAGCACCCCAGAAGCTTTACAACTTCTGGGGAAAAACGTGTTAAAGCTTTTCAAGCAGATCTGTGTGGTAATCTTCAAGAGAAAGCTGTAAACCTTGTTGTGCTAATAACTGATCAAACTCTCGAATTTGGCGATTGAGATCATCTAAAGTCACAGTGTTATCTTCTAGCTCGTATAAGTGTTTAGAGGCGTGAAGTTGGAAATAACGCACCACATAGGCACTGTGCTCACCCTTAGCCAAAGCGGCGTCTAACCGCTTTTGTTTGCTTGCGATTTGTGTGAGCTCACGTTTTAAGCGCCATACATAAACAACCTCTTCCATGTATGGCTTGTGCTTGATGTGATTAATCACACCCGCTAACAAAAAAACAGCGGTGGCGACGCCTGCTGCATTAAGCCAAAAGTTAGAGCCGCCTGTGGACCATAATGCAATGTAAAGTTGCGAAAAGATGAGGCTCAAAACCAATAACCCCACTATCATGGCGATGGTGAAGCGGTTTTGACGCTGCTTTAAACGTGACTTATCGATATTTTTTAAGTGCATAGCATCGTTGCTTGAATACCGTTAAATAATGGAGTTTCCAAACCATATTCAAGCATAACATATTCGCTCAAGGCACTGGCACAGGCTGCTGAGGCTTCAATGATAAACTTCCGTGCAAATGTGCGCTTGGCACAATAATGCTTCCTAAACGTTCATTGGCAAAGCCCAAATCATTAATGGCAAAGGGTTGGCCTTCTGGGCCACCGGGTAAGCCACCCACCACCTCTGCCCTAGCATTAAGCTCTTGTGCAGCAGCTGTTCCTACCAATATATCGTGGGACATACGCAACTTAGGAAAACCATCATTCTCCTGGGCAGTGCTCACTAGCTCCATCTTTCCATTCACGAAGGCCATATCACCTGTCACCTCACCAAAACGCAGTTCCGCTTGAGGCTGCTGAGGTTCTGTCATAGAGAAATAAGTGCCTTCTCCACCATGAAAGCCACGATCGGAAAAATTACCCAAACTATCACTGGTGGCTCTGAAGCCTAAGGAATAACCTAGATAATTGCCTTCATGAGGGGGCGATATTCTCACGTTTAAAAAGCCCTCATAGTTCCAGTAATTAATACCACCCGTTAAAATTCGCACATCACCATTTAAGTCGGGCTCACTTAATTTAGGTAAATCTCGTCCACCAAACGTGGCCAACAGGTTAAACCGAGCTTTTTTAGCGGTGATATCGATACCACTATCCATATAGTCAGCTTCTGATGAGCCATTTAATGCTCTTAGTACTAAGCGCGCGTCCTCGGCAAGCAGTAAGAAGCCAATATCCATCATGCCAATGCCCATGCCGGCGCCGGTATCAGCAATCAATAAATGAGTACCCTCAGACCAACTGCTGCCCTTCAAACCATCATCATTGAGGGTTTGGGCCATCACATTAATATCTAAACCTAACCCTCGGCTGTTATTGCTTGGATGTCCCTTAGGGTACAAGTACACATCGGCATCTAAATTAGCGAAGGTATAAATCAGCCCCCAATCAAAATCACGGATACCCTCTGTGTCCGTGTAAAAATCATCGTAAATACGGATGGATTCAGAATAGGTATTTAAATTGCCATCACGCATGGAAAGCAGTACGCCATAATCACTCGGCTGTGTTCCCACAATTCCATAACCGCGGCCAGACTCCACGCCAGTGCAATCACTGCTAGCTGTACCGCCCCAACATAAGGATCGTGCACCTGATTGTGGCGTTACTAAATCCAAAGCAATGTAAGGGAAGTTATGGGCATACTCCTTGCCTGGCATGTTGCGCCAATCCGTTAGCTCAAGCCGCACAGGTGGAGAACCATCCACCCCTTGGCCGGCCCCAAAGATCCAGCGGAAGCCTTCTAGCCCCGCAGGTACATTATACGCTTGGGCTCCCACGTTATTAGAAAGGGTGCCATCCTTACGCAAGTAATTCCAACGGGAAGAAAAGTTTAAACCTTGTGTACCATTCACACCGCCCGTTTTAAACACTACTTCCGCATCGGAGGCTGCTCCAGCCCAACCAAAATAATACATGGGTATGGAGCCATTTTTAGTCATGTGCAGATCAGTATTCGATGCATTCGGCTGATTAAAGCGCGTGGTCATGCCTAGTTCGAGATCAATAAAATCTGCTTTTGTGCGCATGCCCTCAGGACTAATGCCCACGCTAGCATCGTACAAATGCCACTTGGCGGTACCATCAGCCAAAATTAAATAGGGTGATGTTGGGTCTTGTATTTGTCGATAATATAAGCTTGCGTTATCTAAACGGCCATGCAGCTCTGCTTTATCTTCACTGGCATCATTAAATAGCCCATTGAGGTTGGAATACTGCATCTCTGCCGATGCATCTAAAGCTAGCTCACCAAACACGCCCACCTCTTGGCCTTCGTTATCTAAGAGCCCCACTTCTTCTGCATAAAAACGGGTTTGGCTTAGATCTAAGGTCAATCGTGGGTGCACGCCATGGGCGCTGCTTCCCACATCAAAGGTGGTGGTGAGGCTTGCCTGAGAACCAGGGTCCGCTTTACTACCATCGGCATTAACGGGGGTGTATGAGGCATTAAGGAATCTTGCTGTGGCTTCCTCTGGGGTGTCTTTATCCACCTCTAAGCGCATGGCATCCATGGCGAGCTCTTCGGCAGAAATCATGATGGTGAGCCCATCTTGGCCGCTGACACTAGCAAGCTCAGCATCGTTTAAAGGCTGTAAACCCGCAGCAAGCGCAGCTGACGCACTTGTTATAAAAACCATCACTCCTAGGGATAATCTAATTAATGCTGCAAGCTGATTCATTATTTTTATTGTCATCTCTATTCACCTAACAGTAGGCGTATTATTTATCCAAACATTAGCAAAACGTATAAGAACCATAACAGTTTTTTGGGGGTACAGTATTCAACTCTAAATCTTTCAAAGGCAGGCCAGGCTTGCTTAAAGTAGATAAAACATTATTTATTGCTATACTCACTCTCTCTCCTTGTAAGTCTAAAACTTCAATGCTCGGTATATTCAACCACCATCCTGTATTTGCGGTAGAAGAATGACTATTCTTGTCATAACTTGGATACTTAACTGGTTCTCGCTGGAATGAGATAAAAAAATCTGATGTCTGATTAGCAGCAAACCCATGTATAAAGCGCAAGCTTTGATCAACTCTCACATATGCTGTATCTAAGTTGAGAAGAGGAATACTACTAATCCATCCTAAATCAATATTCAAAACAATGTCATTAATCTCCAATGCGTCTAAACGGGTTCCACTTTGCTCTACTACAAAAGGGGAATTATTAGCACAATCAGTATTTAGTGATGCCGAGGTACGACCAAAACATCCGCTACCACTAAATAGAGAAGCAACCGTTATAGGCACGTCAGCCGACACTTCAGCATTTAAAAAGCCACTTAGGCTATTAATCCCTGAGTGACAAGTGATAGGGTTGCTTGTATTACAAGTGACTTGATGCTCTTCGTTCCAATCACCATCATTATACTTTCGGCCTATCCCCATAAAACCATCTGCTTCTTGAGCTCCGATTTTAAAGCCTGCTATTTCACGCTGGCCGCCGCCCACATCACGCACGGCAATTTCAAAGTAAGGGCGGGTGAGTTTGAAATCAGAGGTCACGGGATCCCCTGCCTTACCTGCGCCTATATATTTATCACCTTCCATATAACCCTGGTTTGGATTATTGCCTGAGCCATCATAACGCCCTAAAAAACTCACATAATCCAAATCAATATCACAGCTATCTGGGCGCACGGCTTCGTTATAGCCGCCGCAACCTAGCTGCAATTTATCAATGTTCACGTTCATTTCTACTAAGGCATCCAATCCCATGCGGTAATAATGAAAATCGGTTTCGCTATTAGTAGAGCCAGAGGGTGCAATATAATCTGCCACCAATAAAGATTGGCCAGTGACTTCAGCCATTTCGCTATCTTCTAGCGGCACCATGGCCAAAACGAGGCTTGGTAACAAAGTGAACAATGTGAGTAAATGCTTTTTCATTTTATTATCCTAGAAACCAAACATGATGACGCGGCCGTCATAATCAATCATGGCTTCGTTTTGATGAAAATCACGAATTTGGTAGGTTAAAAACGAACCGGCCTTATCTTGTAGATAAGGTGGAGTGTCCGTATTAGGATCTTGAAACTGCACCGTGGCACGGCCAATATGCAAATGCCATGTTACATCTTCTTCAAACTCATCATGCTCGCCTGGATACTGGATCACCAAACCTAACAAGCCATCAGCCAAACAATCCGAGCCGGATTTTCCTGGCAACAAACAATTGCCATCGGCATCCTGAAAACGCTCGGGATCAGGGTGGTTATTACTTAACGCATGGGATTTTCCTGCATATTTAAGCAAAAGCTCACCGTCTTCACCTTCAACAAAACCGCCCCCATCGAGCCAAATGGAATTAATTTTTTGCACCCCATACATATCTTTCAGCATCACCCACATGCCCTCACGGTTATTCACCGTAATGGCCAAGCTGCAAGGGTCCGCTTCATTTTCAGAGGGGGCACCCTCACAGCCTCCCATGGAAGCCAGTGGATTCCCATCGGTATCGGCGTTATAACGATACTCGAAATCTAAGGCCACTCCTTCGCGCCCTCTCACTTCTGCTAGCTCTTCATCAGCTAAGGGCACGAGTTCCATGGCCATGCCTGTGCTTACCCATGAAGAAAATAACGCAGCGATAGCTGTATTTTTTATTATTACTTTCATCCTGTGCTCCTAGGGCGCTGCAGCACCAAGGGAAGTGATTTTTAGGTGGTTAATTAACATGCCTTCAGCACGAGAGGAGCCGAGGTTAATGCCAGACACCTGCAGCTCGGGGTTGTAAGCAGTATTGTTGTACCTCGCATCAACCTGAAGCTCGTATCTTTTTCTGATAAGACCTGACTCTTTAACCCACACCATCTTAAGATCATTATTCACATTGGCATTGGCATTGTTTTTTATTGACCAAGTGTTGTCTCTCGCTGATAAAAACACCATACCACCTTCTTCTAGTAGCACTTGGTCCTGCCCTTCCTCCACTGCGCCAAACACCACATCGCCAATATTTCTATCTTGTATGCCATCATTACACGGTCCCGAACTACCATTGTTACTGCCATTAGCCCAAGAACCCCAACCTGGCATGGAGCTACCACAATGCCCCTGGGTATTAAGATGACGAGTGGGCCCATCAGGATCATGCCCGATATAACGCGTTTTACTCACCCCACCTTCTGATTCAGGAAATTTTTCACCCCAACGTGCGTAACCATGGGTGTAATAGTACTGATCGCTTCGATTCCAACGTTGCTCTGCGGTTACATAGCCATCACTGCTATCGCTGGGCAACGCATAAAAGTGTTCATACACGGTGGGATCATCAGGTATGCGAGTGAGCTCTAAGAAGAAGTTGCCTTCTGGTGCACCCGTTGGATCACCTGCTTCCACACCACCCACAATCATGGATTGATAATGCAATTGCCCCAGTGGCAAATAGGTATTCACGTTCATGAAGTACATACCCTCACGATCCGTGAAGTGAGGAACGGTTCCCCAAGGGGCATTCCCATGGTTTGGGCCACCATCATCGATAATGCCAGGGCCATTTTGGTGCACGCTAAAGCGATAATCGCCCGATAGGCGATGGTGATAAAGCATACCTAAGGTATCGTTGGCGTAATCATCATCGCTCCAGTTTTTATACATTTGGAATACGGGGCCAACAATGTTTTCTGCGCCATCGCCCGCATTAGGGTTTAAACGAGAAACAGGGGCACCAAGAATAATTTCTTGGTTTTGAAGCTTTCCTAATCGTGTGTGATCGTTTTCTTCATCGTAATCTGGGCCTCTTCTTGGGTTGCTGCCTTCTAGGGCATCGATTTCACCCCAAAACGCCCAACGGAAAGGATCTGAATTGGTGGCACCCACTAGCTCCACCACGGGGTTCTTATAATCAGATACCCAAGCGCTACCGTTCCACCCCACTGCCTCATACTCTCGCACACGCAGCACATAAGGGTTGTTCACCTCCACATACCCTTGCGCACCACCCACTGCAATAGGGCAGCCTAGCGGGTTGCCAACCGTGCTACATTCAGAGGCGCCATGTAAGTTATCCCACTGGTGGTAAGCATAGGCTTGCTGATGTCCTTCACCACCATCATCGCTACTGCGAGCAGTACCACTACTAATAGTGGTACCGATCCAACGTAAATCCCCACGGTTAAAAACCGTATCACCCTGTGGTTCTGCACCCACGTGCTCAAAGAAACTGGTGCCCGCCATTTGAAAGCGAAAATCATCAAAGGCGAAAGCGAGCCCTTCACCCGTTACTCCCGCCATCTCTTCCTCCTCCAAAGGCACTAGGGCCTGAACGGAATAAAAAGGCAGTAACAGCGAAATCCCCACAATAAAAGCACGAAGATTCCAACATTGACTCAAAAAAATATTAGCAGCACCCACCTGGCCACCTCTTTTTACTTTGTTATTATTGGCTTGATGTTGTTTTATTCTCTTTTATTCATTTTCAAGGTCATAAGTTCTTCCGAACGAAAGACTCTAAGACACACCAAGCAACAGTTAATACTATAGTAGTGCTTAGTTCGCTGCAATATAAAGCGGGCGCCTAGGGGAGCGCATCGCCCCACCACCTTGTCTTATCAGCCAATATTTAACCGCGTTTTTTCCACTGTCCAAGCTGTTGCCCCAAGGCAAACAATAGCCCCCAACTCAACACAGTGATCACCCCGTAGATGAGCCATAATAGAGGTTGTTTTATGGGCAGCCATAACACATAAACCAAACTCAATGCAGAAAAGCTTGTATAGGCGCCCCAGCATCCTGTGAGCCAAAACAACCGCAGGCCTTGCTGCGTCAGAACTACATTACAGTAACCAAAGGCGCCACAACCTAAGGCATTCACCACAAGCAACCCATAAGCGGGGGCCATACCAAGGCCCCAGGAAAAGCCCCACTCTGTGGTAATCCGTAGCATGGCTCCAAGCAATGCCCCTAAGAACACCACAGCAGTATGTTTCACTACAACAGCCACCTGACCACTCCAAAGCTTAGCCAGCCAAGGCCAGCAGCCATTAACACCAACCCAGCAACTAGCACATAAGCCGCCCCCCCTTCACGGCGCTCATCCACCCATGCCATTTGCCCTGATACAGTGGAAAATCCAGCCAAAAAGGCAAAAACAAGCCAAACACTCCATTGCTGGCGAGGTGCAGCGGCCACCGTACTGCCAGCCAAAGCCACACAGGCCCCCACGGCTAAGGCAGCAATCACATTGATCCACACCACAGAAAAGCGGCCATAGGTCATCAGCAAAAAGCGCACGCTCGCTCCCAATGCAGAGGTCACCGCCGCTAAGGCAATGAATAAAATCTCCAATATCTTTCTCGTCTCTTAATCAATCCTACGCCTGATACAGTAAGAGAGAATAATCTCCCAAGCGACTAATTTTTCAGCAAACCCATTTTAAGCGCTTGACTGAGATTCTAACTCCGCTATTATGCTGCCTCAGTGTTAGCCTAGCTATCCTCGGAGGAGTGGCAGAGCGGCTGAATGCAACGGTCTTGAAAACCGTCGAGGATTTGCGTCCTCCGTGAGTTCGAATCTCACCTCCTCCGCCATTTCAACACCCCACGCATCTCATACTAACTCTCGCGGTTCTCATTAATACGGCATAGGTTTCTAACAAAACAGTAGAAACTGCACTGCAGTACTCTGATTTTATTTTCCTTTTTCTCACCAGGTAAATACATTAAATAACCCCTGCCAAAATCCACTCGAAATCTTTAAGCTAAAATGCTTTACTAAGGTTTTAGTAATAAAAATGAGCTATGGTCAAATCTGGTGTACAGAGCTAAGCAGCGTCTCTTGCTGATGCTTCCTCCACCTGTATGCCATCTTGGAACTTCACGTTGTTAACCACGAGGGTCAGTAACGTAAATCCGTGAAGGCGGTTCCAGC
>CALEAR010000287.1 GCA_937943665.1 uncultured Alcanivoracaceae bacterium | reverse complement strand
CCAAAGCTGCGTACCGTTGTGCCAACGGTGGTCTCGTCTTCGGTGGCTTCCCTCTCAGTGGGGGTGAGATCGAGGACAAGCTCCTCATTATTATTGACCGCTAGGGTTCGATCCATTTGCGCTTCAAAGAGATCATCTCCTAAAGTGCCTTGGTTTCCTGCCTTATCCGTGGCAATGATATTTACCTTTTGACCGTCGGTGAGTTTATTGCCATCTGCAAGTTCAATAATCGTCTTTTCATTGGCCGCCACCGTTCCAGTGCCTAGGACGTTGCCGTTTTCATCGATAATCTCGATATCTGCATCTTCGTCCACGGTAATGGCCAATTCATTCACTGATTCTTGTTCCACTTCAAGAATCTCTGGTGAATCTGTATCCACGGTGATATCAAAAGCATTAGATTGTTCATCCAACGCCACAGTGGAGGTATCCTCTCCAGGTTGAAGCGTGTTATCAGTGGTGTAAGCAATGCTGTGTTCCCCATCCGCTAATTCAGCTTTGGGTTGTAGGTAGGTTTTGCCATCACGTTCAACCTTTTCGGCCTCAACAGCAACACCGTTAATGAGGAGCACGGTTTCATTCACATTTTGGTCTGCAGGAATTTCAAACAGCGGGCGGTTATCGTTGGTAATATCGCCTGAGGTTAGTGGCTCGGGATCATCGGGATCACGTTCTTGTTTCTCGCCATCCACATACGCTTCCACAAAATCTAGAGCATCTGTAATGGCGGGCAAGGAGTGCACATTAACGGGGTTTCCTGTATTACCTGCCTCATCTTGGGCTTTGATGTTGCCATCATCAGGAACTTGGTCGGCAGGGATCTCAAAACTACCATCTTCATCCGCTACGATGGGGGTCCCATCCTCCTGGGTAATAGGTTCATCGCTGCTATCCACAATGGTGGCGCCAGGCTCTGTTTTACCCGTTACATCTCCTGTTGCTTCATCTCTTTCAACATCAGTGATGTCTGGCCCAATGGTATCTTGGGTTGCTGCCTGTTCCACAGGTTCTGATTGGTTATTGTAGTAATCTTTAATAGACGCTTCGACTGTTAGTTCTTCGCCTTCGCCAGGAGCATCCACATAGATGGTGGCTTCTTCACCTGAAATATCATCCTCAGTGACGGGATATTCTTTACCATTGGCCATTACCACTAAGGTTTCATCATCTGCTAACCCACCGTCAGGCAAAGAAACGGTGATCTTCACTTGGCCATCATCATTAATTTCATCTTCAGTGATCCATTCATCACCGTTTTCACCAATGAAAATAGCATCGTCATCTAAGGCACTGACTTCTGTATCACCAAGCACTTCCTTAGGGTCGGATTCATTACCGGCTTCATCTGTGGCAGTGACACCGTACTTTTCTCCATGGGTTAGTTCGGGCACAGTGATTTCAAAATGACCGTTTTCATCGGTGATGGCGGTGATGATATTGCCATCTTCATCCTTTAAGGGGTTGCCGTCCTCATCTTTCACCACCACGGTGGCGCCTACTTCTGGGCCACCATCTTTGCCGTTTTCTACTTTCCCTTTGATGGTGGTGGTGTCATCACCGTTGTTGGTAATGTCGCCATTTTCGATATCAATAATAGGGGCGTCTGGAGGGGTGTGATCCACTATAAAATCGGTGGGGTCTGATTCGTTGCCGGCTTTATCCGTGGCTGTAATGGTGTGTTCTTCTTCATCAAGTAAGGGCAGTTCAATCTCAAACTTACCTTCTTCATCGGTGGTGGCTGTAATAGGCTCACCGTTTTCATCGAGGATGGGGTTGCCTTCATTATCTTTCACCACCACGGTGGCACCCACTTCAGGATCGCCATCTTGATCTTTTACTTCGCCCTTAATAGTGGTGGTGTGATCCTCATTGTCTACGCTGGATTTATCGTGGGAAATATCATCGATAATAGGCGCTTGAGGGGCTTCATCATCAGCATAGCGGCCAATGGTATCGGGCACTGTTTCCGTGGCATTATTGGAATTACCCATTGGATCAGTGGCCGTTACGGTAATTTTTGTATCTGCTGCCAGCGCAGGATCAAAAACGGCGATGACCTTTCCGTTACTATCAAAGTTAATCCCTTCGGGCTGAATGACATTGCCCTCTTCATCTGTGTACACAATGTCCAGTGTTCCTGGATTAGGATCATCCGTTGTAAACTCAATCACAGTTTGGTTGGGTTCATCATCAGCGGGCACAGAGGTATCCACTTGAATGATTTCAAGATCCTCAATGGAAGGAGGTGTGGTGTCGCCAATTACAACTTCTGGCTCTGAGGTATTGTTGTAATCATCCGTGGCGGTGACGTCATATTTATCACCATCTTTTAATGGCGGTTGCACAGTAATTTCGAAGTTACCTTCGTCATCCGCTGTGTCTTCACCGACGACGTTGCCATCTTTATCTGTGATTTCTACGTTGCTGCCGGGCTCTGCTTTGCCGATGACGGTGGTGCTTTCTGGCTCTCCCTCCTCATCAAACTGGTTTTTTACTTCATCAATAATGGGCTTGTCTGGTGGCGTGGTTTTGCCCGTAACGGTTTCAGGGTCAGAACGCTCGCCGTCTTTTTCGGCTTCAACATCATAGTCTTCGCCATCTTCAAGGCCGCCGGGTACTTCCACTTCATAGTTACCCTCTTCATCGGCTTCACCTTCACCCACTACATTGCCGTCTTTATCTGTAACAATAATTTTATCGCCGGGCGTGGCTTCCCCTATAATGGTTGTGTCAGTGAGGTTTCCGTCATTATCGCGGTTGTTGATGATTTCATTAACTGTTGGCTTATCGGGCTTGGTTGAATGATCGTCAGCGCCACCGCCACTACTCGAGGAGCTAGAAGCGGCCGCCAAACCACCACCAATTAATAAGCCAGCGATTAAAATAGGCCACCACGGTACTTTAGAGCCTGGAGTATCATGGCCTAAGCTCTGATAACTGCTATCCCCTTCTTTGAGCTCCCAAGGAAGTTGGTTGACATTACCGGTTTGTGGAACGAAAGGATAAAACTCACCACTTTCAGCAAGACCCACTAACGGGGAAACAGAAGCGAGTAAAAAATAGCCTTCTATTTTGGCAACAGGTGCAGTGGCATTTGCGTCTGTGTAGAGCTCTAGATCGTCACCGTTACGTTTCACTAAAATTTCTTCAGGAGCTGTGTTTTTATCTGTATTTTTCAGCTCATAGGTAACGTTTTCTTGTGCCTTGAGTGTGTATGTTTGCTCGTTTGTGAGGCTTATTTCTTGTAGTAATTCGTTTTCACTGTGTACTAAAATTTTAATGTTGTTAGCCATAGTGACCTCTGCATTTTATAAATAGGTGGGGCAGTACATAAACTGCCCTTCTTATTGTTTGATTTATTATTTGCTGTCTTCTTTTGTGCCCCAAAGCTCAACATTCACTCGGCGATCTGGTTGCAAGCACTCAATCAATTTGGGCGTTGGTTTTGTACCTTGGCAATTTTGAGTGATTGGTGATGTTGCGCCCATTCCTTGGGTTTTAATATTGCCCTTTAGGCCTTTGGAACGAAGATATTCGGCAACGGTGTTAGCTCGGTTTTCAGAGAGCTTTTGGTTGTATTTTTCGCTGCCTAAGCGATCTGTGTGTCCAATGATGCGAATAGTGTCGATTTCAATGTTCTGCGATTGAATATCTTCAGCCAGTCGGTCCAGTGTTTTTCTTCCAATAAGGCCATCAAGGTTGGCGCTATCGAATTGGAAAAGGGCATCAGTGGAGAGCGTGACTTCCTTGATCAGAATGGGCTGTGGCTCTTCTGGTGTGCAGCCATGTGATTTTCGATTAACAAGGAAGGAGGAGTGTTTTGTTTTCTTAAGTTCGTTAAGTGCAGTGCTCCTGGGAACGCGTTCCACGTAAAAAGAGGCGTCGGCGGATTCTTGAATGCGAAAGTATAACGTGTCGCCAGGTTTTGCGGTAAAGCTTGTGGAATATGGTTCCGTAGGCTTGCCCTGCTGGGAAAGGATTAATTGGTTCTCGCCTTGGCAAGTATTGGCTGTTAAGTGCTGGCCAGGGTTGAGCGCACCGATGACATGATCATCAACGCGTACCACTGGACTGCCTTTCGCTTTTCCTTTTTTATCACGATATAGCACAAGCAGCGCTTCATTGGGCGGGATCTGCTTCTTTTGTTTTTCTTTGTAATGGGTTTTGGGTCCTGTTAACTCTGGCGTGGCGCAGCCAACGAGGGTGAACAGAGAAAGCGATAGGGTGAGCCAGAGAATAATATGTTTTTTATTCATTATTGTTCTCTCTATGTGCTGAGCCACTGCAGATGGCTTGTGTTTAAGTAAGTAAATATTGCTTTTTATTGATAACGGTATCTTTTATTGTTCTTATTATTGTGTTATTGCAAACTTCTTTTTGAAAAACAAGGCACCGATGTTGAATTAGTGAACCAATTCAAATTGTACGATCGTACCATGTGATAAGTATAAAAAATCCCTTCCTCCTAGCTTGTGTGTTGAGCTAACAGAAAAGGCCAAGCATCTACTGCAAGATGCATGATAATAGAGAATATGTGGATGAGGTATCGGCCGTTTTTATGAAGCGCTTATTCAATTTAGTAATAAAGCATGATGCTTCTTAGCCGATGAATGATTGTGTCGCTAATCAAACCTCAATTTTAGCGCTGGAGGTGGTGTTTCAACCTTGGGCTTGGCTGTTAAGTGTACCGCTAGCATTTGGCTCCAAAGCTTGAGGTAGTGATCAATCAACTCGGGGTCTTCCACTAAGTGTAAATCTAAGGCCATGCCCCTGAGCAACCATTGGGTTAAGGTCATGATTTCGCGCACATCTATACCTGCTTGCACAGGGGCAAGATAATGCTCCGCTGCATTACCAAGGGTAATGTAACCTGCGGTCCACACCTGTTGTAGCACCTGGGCTAACTCGGCATCCCGTTGGCTAGCCATGAGCAATTCTTGTAGCGCTCGGTGTTCGGGTTGGTTAAACACCCGCCGCCAAGCATTCAAAATAATATCCGCTAGCCTGTCCTCAGAGCCTTCCAGCGCTTCCATGGCTTGGCCCATTTGCACATACACTCGTTTGATCATCATTTCTGCCGTGGCCTTCATTAGCGCGGCTTTATTTTCAAAGTGGTGCATAGGTGCCCCGCGAGATACGCCAGCAGTTTGAATAATGCGGCTAACGGTGGTGCCCGCGTAACCTTCCGTAGCTAGGCACGTTAAGGTGGCATTGAGGATGCGTCGGCGCATGGATTCGCTGCGCTCTGCCTGGGTGCGGCGTTTTTTGATCAAACGAGTGGCCATAAGTCATCCAATTGACAAAAAGTAACAGGGAATTTTTTGGGTACATCAATTCATCATTGACGCCCGCCACCTCTGTTATTAAACATGTTGAACGTTCGTATTGTAAGTGTTTCTTGGGATGATCCCAACCCATTTTTAATAAGAGGTAATGTTTTTATGGCAGAAATACATGTTCCCGAGCCCGTGGCTCCCATGATTCCCCGCACACTTTTTAACGAAGATCATGAAGCGTTTCGCAACACTGTACGCCGCTTTTTTGAAACGGAAATAGGCCCCTATTATGAAAAGTGGGAAGAGCAACAACATATTGATCGTGAGTTATGGAACAAGGCGGGCGAGCTAGGTTTATTGTGTCCCACCATGCCAGTGGAATACGGCGGTTCGGGGGTGGATCGTTTATACAGCATGATCCTTATGGAAGAGCAAGCCCGTGTGGGGGATTCTGCCAGCGGTTTTGCTCTGCACTCCGATATCGTGGCTAATTACATTTTGAACTTTGGTAACGAAGAACAAAAACAAAAATGGCTTCCCAAAATGGCCACAGGTGAAGTGGTAACCGCCATTGCCATGACAGAGCCTGGTACAGGCTCAGATTTACAAAGCATAAAAACCACCGCCAAGGCCGATGGCGATGATTACATCGTGAATGGCTCTAAAATTTTTATCACTAATGGTTACCTCTGCGATATGGCCGTGGTGGCGGTGCGCACAGGGGATTCCGGTAAAGGGGCGCAGGATGTGTCCTTACTCATCATTGAGGCAGATCGAGAAGGCTTTACCAAGGGTAAGCCCTTAAACAAGGTGGGTATGAAGGGCCAAGACACCTGTGAACTCTTCTTCGATAACGTGCGTGTGCCTAAATCGAACCTGCTTGGCATGGAAGGCATGGGCTTCATCATGTTAATGAAAGAGCT
>CALEAR010000286.1 GCA_937943665.1 uncultured Alcanivoracaceae bacterium | reverse complement strand
AATCACCCCCAAAACAATAAGCCCCATGCCAATGACAGCGGGAAGATCCGGCTGCTGGCCATAAAGAAGCCAAGCCACCAAGGCCACTAACACAATGCCCGCGGCGCTCCACACCCCATAGGTGAGCCCCACAGGCAGCACCTTCATGATTTCTGATAAGCAATAAAAGCCCCCGCCATAACCAAACACCACCAACAAGGAGGGCCACAAACGGGTGAACCCCTCAGAGGCCTTCAAAGCGCTAGTGCCTATGACCTCCAACACAATGGCCACCGCCAACAATACATAACCCATATTTCACCTCATTCGCTTTTGTGTGGTCGGCATTTTACTGCCTTCCCTGCCCGTTAGCGACACACAAAACATATGCATAAACAGAATAAACAAACAACAAAATAGTATTTTTACGAATAACCACAAGGGCCTATAGTGTGGCCATTCTCGTTTTACCCTCACAGGCAACGGCATGAACACATCCATTGAATACATTATTGTTCCGGGGTGGCACGGCTCCGGTGCGGACCACTGGCAAACCCACTGGCACCGCATAATGCCCCATAGCCGCCGCATGAAGGTGAGCAATTGGGAAGTGCCCCAACTTACCGAATGGGTGCAAGCCTTACAAACGCAGGTGCGGGCCTCCACCTCACAACGCCTGGTGTTGGTGGCCCATAGTTTAGGATGCATTACCGTGGCCCACTGGGCGCAACGCCATGGCCAGGCCGAAGCCCACCGCATTCAAGGGGCCTTGTTAGTGGCACCGGCAGATGTGGAAAGGCCTAAAGCCCCTGCGGCGTTACAACCCTTTGCCCCCATTCCACGGAGCACCTTGCCTTTTCCCTCGTTAGTGGTGGGCTCCACCAACGATGCCGCCGCCACCGCCGAGCGCGCTCGCGCCTTTGCTCACAGTTGGGGAAGCGATGCCGTGATACTGCCCGGCGTGGGGCACATTAACGCCGCCTCGGGGCACCATCAGTGGGTGGAGGGCCTAGGCTTTTTAGCGCGCCTGGCCCAACAGGCAGAAAAACGCGCTATTGCGTAGCTTTCTCCACTACGAGCTCAAGGTGCACATCCTCCTCAGGCGTTAGCTGTAGAGTGGCCTCCTGATGTATTTCACCGTTCACCCGCCAGTGCTTAAAGGTGTAACCGGGTTGCACCTTAGCCTTCACCCTTAAGGGCTCACCCACAAAATATTTCCCCTGCCAGGGCAGCGCCATATAGGGGGCAATCTCTCGCGGTTCATCCATTAGGGCCACCTCTTCGGTGTGTAGCCGCGGCGCCGTGTTGCTTAACTGCAAGGTGTTCAGCACCACGTGGGCGCCTTCCTCGTGGGAAAGGGCCACCTCCACCTCATAGGTGCCGGCCAAATCAAAATATTCTGCCAAATGCTCGCGCTGGTGGGCTGGCCTTTTGTGGGCGAATTTAATGATTTCATCTACCATACGGCGCCAGTAACCCATGGTGGGCGCTGTGCTCCAACGGTGAATTTGCTTAGGCATATCCTTGGCCAACTCCTCGGCCATGGCCTCCACAATGGCTTCCACCCGCTGTGGCAGCAGCACTGTGTTCATTAAATCCGAAAAGCGTTGAATAAACGCCTCGCGGCCTTGGGGGTTGGCGAAGATTTTATACGGGATTTCTGCCACCCACTGGGGGTTTGCCTCCTCATTATCGGTTTGTGCGGTAACAAAGGCTAAATTGTTAAACTTCACTCCCCCTTGGCGAGACATATACATAGAATGATCCGTATCGTACATAAGCCAGCGCCAGCGGCCATCAGTGGCAGGTGCATGAGCTTTGGGCTCCTCTTTATAACGCCACACCGCAATATTATTGTGCAACCAATCTCGGTTGCTAATAAATATATTCACAGCGAAGTAATCCATGAAACTGGCCATATCCATGTGCTCTTCCAGCACAGCATAAAAGGAAGGCTGGCTTGGCTCCACTTGGCGAACATAGGCTAAAAACTGCTGCCACGCTTCATCATCTCCGCGCTGCGCCACATCGCCTTCTTTTATAAGATCCACCTTCTTGCTTGGCAGCTCATAGCCATACATTAAGTAATAGTGATCACGGCGATCCCGCAAATTCAGTACGCCAAAATACTCCCCATTTAAAAACACATTCACGGGTTGGTACCGCTGTGTACCAAAGGCCAAGCCCTTACTGATTTCATGCACGGCGGCATCTTTTAAAAAATCGCGGTTATTAGCGTTGCCCGCATTGCGCATATTCACACGACCACGTAGCAATGGGCGGACATCATTAAACACATCATGATCCACGCCCCCTGTGGCTTTATCGGGATAAAAGCGAATGGATTTTTGTGGGTAAGTGCGGGAAAGCCCTCCATGAATGCGAATACCCACGGGGTAATCCGCCGCAAAAGCTCGGTGTTGATCAATAATGCTTAAGTGGGCGGGCTCGCTCACACGCAGATCTCCAGCACGATCCCAATTAGCACGGCCATACTCTTCTTCGGGTAGCTCCACCCCCAATAGCCATAAATCATGATCCACCCCTGCCACAAAGGTGCCTTCATGGTAATCGAATAGCGCTTTAGCGGGGGTGATTACCGAAACCACAGGGAAATGAAAGGCTCCTGCCTCCGCCACAAGGTAAGACCTTGCCCCCACCTCAC
>CALEAR010000285.1 GCA_937943665.1 uncultured Alcanivoracaceae bacterium | reverse complement strand
TAAGAAGAAACTCAAAGGCTTACGTGGCTTACCTCAAGCATTAAAGGAGGTTTTGGAGCGCATTCCTGCGGATGCACACCCCATGGATGTGATGCGCACCGGTTGCTCCATGTTGGGTAACTTAGAAACCGAAAATAGTTTTGAAGAGCAACAGGATGTGGCGGATCGTATGTTGGCGGTGTTTCCCTCCATCATTGCTTACTGGTACCGCTACAGCCACGATAATGTGCGCATTGAAACCGAAACCGATGATGATTCCATCGGCGCTCACTTCCTGCACATGTTGCGTGGTGAAAAGCCTAACAAGCTACATGAGCAGGTGATGAATGTTTCCCTTATTCTTTACGCGGAACATGAGTTTAACGCATCCACCTTTACTGCGCGTGTGTGTGCTTCCACCTTATCGGATCTGCATAGCTGCATAACCGGTGCTATTGGCTCCTTACGTGGCCCCTTGCATGGTGGTGCTAACGAAGCCGCCATGGATATGATTGAGCAGTGGAAGAGCCCAGAGGAGGCCGAGCGTGAGATTTTAGGCATGTTAGAGCGCAAAGAGCTGATTATGGGCTTTGGTCATGCCATTTATCGCGAATCAGATCCACGTAACGCTATTATTAAGCAGTGGTCTAAGAAGCTGGCTGAAGATGTGGGCGATACCGTGTTATATCCCGTATCTGAGCGAGTGGAAGAAGTGATGTGGCGCGAGAAGAAGCTATTCTGTAATGCGGATTTCTTCCATGCCTCTGCTTACCACTTCATGGGTATTCCCACCAAGCTGTTCACCCCCATTTTTGTTATGAGCCGCTTAACCGGTTGGGCCGCGCATGTGTTTGAGCAGCGTGCGGATAACCGCATTATTCGTCCAAGCGCGGAATACGTGGGTGAGGACGAGCGTAAAGTGGTACCCATTGAACAGCGTTAAATTTCATCTTAGGCAGCCAAAGTGCTGCCTAACCCATTGATTTACAAATAGAGTGATATGGTGGAAAAAGTTAATACAAAGTATCGCAAATCATTGCCAGGCACAGAGCTAGATTACTTTGATGCCCGTGAAGCAGTGAACGATATCGAGCCCGGCGCTTATGAAAAGCTGCCTTATGTGTCCCGTGTGTTTGCGGAAAACTTGGTGCGTCGCAAGCAGAAGACGGCATACGAGATCAGATCTGGTGACTGGAGTTCAGACGTG
>CALEAR010000284.1 GCA_937943665.1 uncultured Alcanivoracaceae bacterium | reverse complement strand
AGAGGCGCTACTCAGTGCCCGCCAAAGCCTTTATGTGAGTTGGGTGGGGCGAAGCCAGCAGGATAACACCGAGCTTCCGCCCTCCGTGCTGGTGGGGCAGCTTAGGGATACCATTGATGCCTATTGGGGCAAAGGAACCAGCGAAAAGCTCACGGTGGAACATGCGGTGCAACCCTTTAGTGAGCGTTATTTTATCAAAACCCATGAGCAAGCCTTGCCCCCCACCTATGCCAAACAATGGTTTGCTTTACACGAAACCACCGCACAGGCACCTCAAGAGGTTAGCTTGCCCCCTCTGGATTGGCCGGATACCTGGGACATTACGGTGGAACAACTGAATGGTTTATTGCGTCAACCCGTGAGGTTTTTTTTCAGGGAACGCCTGGGCGTTGATTTATCCATCGCCGCTCAAGCTGTAGAGGAGACTGAACCCTTTAGTGTGGATGCCTTAGAAAACTGGCAATTGCAAAACACCTTGTTAGAAACTGCCTTGGCCGCCACCCCTGAAACCTTGCAGGAGGTATTAGCACAGCAGGTGGCGTGGTTAAAGGGAACGGGAAGCCTGCCGGTGGGGGAAACCGCTGAATTAATTCTTGGCCCCACGGTGGCGAATGTGGAAGAGGTGGCCCAGCGATTTTTCCACGAGATGAGGCAATGGCAACGGCAGGCGGATATGCCCTTACATGTGGTGGTGCAAGGCGTTACCGTGCAAGGGCATCTCAACCACTTGTATGGCCATCAGGGCCACTATAAACGCTCACGCGTGATCACGGGTAAGCTTAAGGAACGTTGGGATAAGCTCATTCAGGATTGGCTATTGCATGTGCTTGCTTGCGCACATGGTACAGCCTTAACCACTCATATTTATGGCAGCGATGCACAGGCCACCTTACCCCCTCTTTCCCAAGAGCAAGCCCAACAGCATTTGGCCACATTGCTTGAAGCCTATCAAACTGCCTTGGCGCAACCCTTACCGGTGGCCTGCAAAGTGGCTTTCCTGTGGTTGAAGGAATGCCACAAACACTTAACTAAACACGATGAGGAAACAGCGCACGAGAAAGCCTTGGCCGCCGCAAAGCAACACTATGAAAGGGAAGCCACCGCTTATACAAGTGCGGGAGAGAGGGCCAGCGAGCCAGCACTTGCGCGTACCTGGCCCACCTTTGAAAGCATGTATGAAATGACGCTGGGTTTTGAGCATTGGTCCACTGTGCTGTATGGGCCTCTTTTTGAACAGTGGGAATTTTTAAAACCATGAGCAAGCAAGAACAGCATCAGCTAGATATTATGACCTTCCCCCTGCATGGCACACGCCTTATTGAGGCCAGTGCCGGAACGGGGAAAACCTATACGGTGGCGGCCCTGTATGTGCGCTTAGTGCTCGGCCATGGTGGTGAGCAAGCCTTTGCGCGCCCGTTACTGCCTCCCGAGATCTTGGTAATGACCTTCACCGATGCCGCCACTAAGGAGCTACGCGATCGTATACGCCTTAGGCTCACCGAGGCGGCGCAGGCACTCGCGGGTGAGATCTCCGTGGCCAAGGATCCGTTTTTAGCAGCTTTAGTGGAGGATTACTCTGAGGATGAAGCCCGCCAAGAGGCCATGGAACGATTACAGCTAGCCGCCCAGTGGATGGATGAGGCTGCCATTTATACGATTCACGGCTTTAGCCATCGATTGCTGCGTCAGCATGCTTTTGAATCGGGTAATCTGTTTGATAACCGTCTTACAGAAAGTGCCGCCGATGATAACTATGAAGCAGCTTGTGATTATTGGCGTGAGTTTATTACGCCGCTTCCGCAAGGCTTAATTAGCAGCTTGCAACAACAAAAAGTAGCCACCCCAGAGGCATTGCTACAAAAGATCAAAAGTGTGCTTGGCAACCGGTTACCGGCGAAGCCTTTTCACCAAATTATTGAGGGCTATACACAGGCACTAGAGGCTTTTTATGCCGAGGAGGCCCAAGTGCGCGAACAGCTTGTCGAAGAGTTCGAGAGCCTAATGGGGTGGTTTGAAGTAGCCATTCAGGAAAAGTGGGTCAATGGCCGAATCTACACGCAAGCTAACCTTCCTCAAAAACAAGCCCAATTAAAGGCCTTTATTGAGGGGGCGTCTTGCCTTAATAATGAAGCGTTACGCAAGACCTTAAACAACTTTGCTCAACCTGGCATTAGCTTTAATAAAGCGGGTAAAGAACGGTTTCCGGGCTTTGCTAGCGCCACTGCCTTAAGTGCACTTTTGGAGCATCACAACGCCCTGAAAGAGTTTCCCCTTAAGGAGGTGCTTGAACATGCCGCCCACTGGATAGGAAACCGCGTGGAAAACTTACGTTTAGCCCGCGGCACCTTGAGCTTTGATGACATGATTCGGCGTATGCATGGGGCCTTAACGGGGGAGCAAGGCCAAGCGTTGGCAGAAGCGATTTGGCAGCGGTTCCCCGTGGCCATGGTGGATGAATTCCAAGACACAGACCCATTGCAGTATGAAATTTTTAGTGCCATTTACCATCAAGAGCGCCAACCTCAGGATTTTGGTTGGTTTATGGTGGGGGACCCAAAGCAAGCCATTTATAGCTTCCGCCAAGCGGATATATATACCTATCTGAAAGCTCGCCAGGAAGCAGATGCAAAATACACCTTGCCCATGAACTATCGCTCTGCCACCACCATGGTGCAAGCCACTAACGCCTTGTTTTTACACGGAGAAAGCACCAGTGAGGGGAAGGGGGTGTTTGCCCATAAAGACATTCCCTTTCAACCCGTGGATGCCAATGGTACCCGCACCCGTTTTGTTATAAAGGGGCAACCCCAAGAAGGGTTGTTTGCGTGGTTGCCAGAGGCCTTTGACACCTCTCAAAGCCAAGGAGCTTACCAGCAAGAGCAGGCACAACACACGGCGAATTATATTGCTGAGCTTTTGCGGCTTGCTCAGCAGCACCACGCCGGCTTTGAGGATGATAACGGCCAATTGCGTCCCTTGCGCCCTAATGAGGTGGCAATTTTGGTGCGTAATAAAAAACAAGCTCATTTGATGCGCCAAGCCTTGGCTGCAAAGGCAGTGGCCAGTGTGTTTTTCTCTGAGCAGAACTCTGTGTTTCACACCCAAGAGGCCCATGATTTTTACTTGATACTTGAGGCCTGTGCGCACCCAGAGGATAGCCGTAAGGTTCGTAATGCGTTGGCCTGTGAAAGCATGGCGCAACCCTTAGATGAGCTGGTGGCACTGTTGGGGGAGGAAGAGCACAACAGCATGCAGCAGGAGCAAGCTTGG
>CALEAR010000283.1 GCA_937943665.1 uncultured Alcanivoracaceae bacterium | reverse complement strand
TTAGATTTATTGGCGGATGCCATTTCCAGTGTGGATTATTACCTTGAAAGCATGGAAGAGCATAAACCCATTGGTGAAGTGGTGCTGGAAATCGCGGAAAGAAGCTTAAAAGCCTTGGGGTATCCAGTGGAGCAAAGTACTTAATGCACAATAATGCACCTCGTGTGGAGATACTATCACAGCCACCTGCGCTGATTGATGGCGAGGTGCTTTGGTTTGTCATGTGCCATGGGCAGCTGATGGTGCGCTTTTTGCAGGAGCGCCCTTGGTTGCCCACTCACCATAAGGCCGAAGCCTATGGCCTTGAAAGCTACTCACCTTTGTATTTGGGGCGTTTAGATCATCGCCATTGTTTTGCTGTAGCTGTGGATGATACTTACCAAGCCCCCGAGGGTTATGAGTTTGTTTCTCTCAGGGCCCTGTTTGGGCAGTTAGATTTTGCCATGGCCTCCATGGCAGGGCGCGCTAGCCAATTAATAAGCTGGCGAACCAATCATCAGTTTTGTTCACGATGTGGCGCTAAAACCACGGCCCATGCCACTGAATCTGCCATGATTTGCGGGGCTTGCGATTATACGCAGTATCCCCGTATTTCCCCTTGTATTATTACGCTGGTGATCCGAGGCGAAGAGGCCTTATTAGCACGGAATGCCCGATTCCCTGATGGCTTTTTTAGTTGTTTGGCAGGTTTTATTGAAGCGGGCGAAAGTGCCGAGCAAGCAGTTCACCGCGAAGTGTTTGAAGAAGTGGGAGTGCACCTAGGCAAGTTGCAATATTATGGCAGCCAATCGTGGCCTTTCCCCCACGCGCTAATGCTAGGGTTTCATTCCCACTATGCCGGCGGGCAGATAGTGGAAGATCAGGTGGAAATTGTGGAAGCCGGTTGGTTTCACTATGAGGCCTTACCTCATATACCAGGCCTAGGCAGTATTGCCCGCGAGTTGATTGAAGCCTGGGTGAAAGCCTGCAAAGCAGGTGTGTACAAAAATAAGAAAGGATAACGCACATGGGTTTAAATACCGTGATACTTGTGTTGCTGTTGAGCAGTATTGTGATATTGGCACTGGCCATGATGGTATTGCTTAGAGGCCCTTGGTTTTGGGGATGGTTGAAGGGCACTTTGGGCTTGGCTGGCATGGTCTTGGCGGCATACTTGGTGTTTTTGTGCTTAGGGTTAATGGGCTATGGCGCGCTTGAAGAGAATGCAGTGGTGGCCACAGTGAGTTTTGAGAAGCAAGATGAAAGCCACCATGTGGCAAAAATCACCCCAGCATCAAAACAAGCCCTTTTGTTTACGTTAGAGGGGGATTTATGGCAGCTGAATCTGCGCGCGTTGCAGTGGCAAGGCCCTTTAGCCTTATTTTCTCCTCAGCAGGGGTATCAGCTTTCTCAACTTACGAGCCGTTATCTCTCCTTGGAGAAAAGCCGTTTACGGGAGCCAGAGTCCCATGATTTAACGCCCGTTTCCTTATGGCTAGATGCTTGGGAAAAAGGCGGTAAGTTAGCCGCCTTGGCCACTAACGAAAAACACTATAAAACTCCATTTTTACCCATCGCAGATGGTGCGCTTTATCAAGTGATGTGGCAAGATGGCCGCCTTGTGGGTCAACCCCTAAATGGCGTTGCTGAAGAAGCCATGCTCAATTAATGTTTTGCCTTATCACTTGAGGAGTTACCAGTGATCGCTTTTCTCACTGAATACGGATTGTTTTTTGCCAAAACCGCCACACTGGTGGTGGCGTTATTGATAGTTATTAGCGCTGTGGTGGGGGCGGTGGCCAACACACGTGCTCGTGCGAAAGGGGGTGGTGATGAAGGCACAATCAGCGTAACCCACCTTAATAAGTCCTTAAAGTCCATCAAGGATGATTTAACCCATAGCATGCTTTCCGAGGCAGAGCGCAAGGCCATGGCTAAACAGCGCAAGAAAGAGCAAAAAGCCGAACGCAAGGCGCAAAAAAAGTCCAAAGGGCTAGCACCAAGCGTACCGCAAAAACACACCTTATATGTGCTCGATTTCGAAGGGGATTTGCGGGCCAGTGCGGCGGAGAATCTGCGTCGTGAAATCAGTGCTATTTTACAGGTGGCCAAACAGGGTGATGAGGTAGTGGTACGTTTGGAAAGCCCCGGTGGCTTGGTGCATTCCTATGGCTTAGCTGCTTCTCAGTTAAAGCGCATTACCCGTGCAGGCTTAAAGCTCACTGTGGCGGTGGATAAAGTCGCTGCTAGTGGTGGCTATATGATGGCCTGTATCGCCGATAAAATCG
>CALEAR010000282.1 GCA_937943665.1 uncultured Alcanivoracaceae bacterium | reverse complement strand
ATTATGCCTAGGAATATAAGAAAAAGTGAATTGCTATAGGATACAGTAGCAAACCTTTTCTCGATAGCGGGTATTCATATGAGCGGATTAATGGTGTTGTGGGCCTTATTGTTATTGGCCTCTTTTCCAAGGGTGGTGGCGTTTTTTTTACCACCCATGCCCGCTTGGATAGCGCCTGTTGAGCAGGCGCAAGCTGTGGTGGTGTTAGGAGCGGGGCGAACGGGGCGTCGTGGTGGATATTGGTTAACCACGGCGGGTTGGCAACGCGCAGGAGCTGGCATTGCTGAGGCTCAGGTACATCAGCTGCCCATTCTCTTCACCGGCGGCCCGCCAGATGGTAAATCGGAAGCGGCGTTGATGGCGCAGGCGGTGCATAATTATTGGCCTCAAGCGCAGGTATGGTTAGAAGAAGAAAGTAGCAATACCTGGGAAAATGCGGAATACAGCGCCAAACTATTACGGGAAAAGGGCGTTCGGCGCATTCGTTTGGTTACTGATAGAGCCCAACTCCCCCGCGCTTTATATTGTTTTCGAGCTCAAGGCATATATTGTGTGCCGGTGGCGGCTTCTCAACTTCCTGAGCCGGGTTGGATGCCTTCCACCACCGCATTGGTGATGTTGCTTGAGGCTTATTATGAATGGCTAGCCTTAGGTTGGTACTGGCTTAAATATCGATGAAAACGTTGCCATAGGGCTGGCAGCAAGCTGGCGAAAGCCAGTAACCACACAGGCCAACCACCCCAACGGCTAAAAGGAGTGGTGCCGCTTAAGGGAACGAAATGCCCTAACAACAGATTCCGCTGAAACTGCGGCAAGGATTCCACCACTTCTCCCTTTTCATTCACAATGGCGGTAATGCCCGTGTTGGTGGCGCGCAGCAACCAACGACCTGTCTCCAAAGCGCGCAGGCGTGCCATCTGAAAATGCTGGTGGGGGCCGGCGGAAGTGCCAAACCAAGCATCGTTGCTTACGGTAATCAGTACATTGCTGTGCAGAGCTTGTTTCGCCACTAGCTCGGGGAACATGATCTCATAGCAAATGGAAGGAGCGATGGCCACCTGGTGAGCGAGCAGTGGCTGCTGATTTGCCTTTCCATGATGGAAGCTAGACATTTCTAAATCAAAAAAGGGAATGAGCCCACGTAGCTGCTCCTCAAAGGGCACGAACTCTCCAAAGGGCACCAACTTTTGCTTATGGTAAGCCCCTTCGCCACCGGTTAGCACTGCAATGGTGTTGTGAATACGCCCCGTGGGCCAAGAGGGGTTAACATCATAGGTGGGGATCCCCACCACTAAGGTCCCTTGTTTGGCGGCGGTGATTTCAGCCCTTTGATCAAGAAACTCACGGGCTTGATGATAAAACTCTGTGAGGGCGGATTCCGGCCAAATTTCTAAATACCCCGGTGGCACCTGATCACTGAGTTGAGCATAAATATCACGGGTGGCATGGCGCATTTGTGTGAGCCAGCGCAGATCCTGCGGAATATTGCCCTGTAGTAAGGCCACGGGCACCGTTTCGCCGGCAGGGCGCACATAGCGTTCTGGTGGCGTGGCAAAACTTAATACCACCAGCGCTAGGGCTGCCATAGCTTGCAGGCACCAAGGGCGCCACGGAACTTTGAAGGGGGGCAGCAAGGCACCAAGAAGTCCTGCCATAAGCACCAAGGTAAAGGTAACTAGCCAAATGCCTCCCACAGTGGCGAGTTGCGCTAGCGGTGTTTCTAGTAGGGTGTAACCCGCATAAAGCCAAGGAAACCCAGTGAGGAAATGCGCTCTGAGCACATCCACTAATAGCCATATGCAAGCAAATATCCAGGGGCTAAGGGTGGCTTTTTCTCGAGTGAGCCAGCGTGCTAAGCCGGTTTGCAAGGCATTAAATAGGGCAATAAAGATCACAAAGAGGCCTGTCATAATAATGGCAAGCCAAAGGGGAGTGTTGCCGTATTCATGCATACTCACATGCAGCCAAGACACCCCAATGCCAAAGCTGCTTAGGCCAAACCAAAAGCCTAACCACGCGGCGCGGCGAACGGTTTGTTGGGCAATAAGCCCCCATAGGAGGCTGATGCTCACTAGCCCTAAAGGCCAGTAATCATAGGGAGCAAAGGCAAAGGGGTAGAGAGCGCCGGCGAATAGGGCGAGCGCACTACGCATCAAGTGGGGAAATCTTTTGGGCATCGTTATTGATCTTCAGGTGCCGCAAAGACTTGGCCATCAGGTAAATCCTCAAGGGAGCTAACTTTTAGTAAGCGAATGGTGCGCCCATCAGCGCTTAGCACTGTAAATAAATAAGGGCCAATAACTACACTTTCATTGGTTTCGGGGAGGCGCCCGAATTGCTGCATTACCAAGCCGCCAAGGGTATCAAACTCCTCATCGCTAAAATCCGTATTGAAGTGTTCGTTAAATTCTTCAATGGGAATGAGTGCCTTTACAGTGGTGCTATTAGCGTCGGATTGGCCTAGTAGGTAATCATCACCCTCAAGATCCGTTTCGTCTTCAATATCGCCCACGATTTGCTCAAGCACATCTTCAATGGTCACGAGGCCTGCAATGCCGCCGTATTCATTCACAATCACCGCCATGTGGTTGCGGCTAATGCGGAAGTCATGCAGAAGGGAATCTAATCCCTTAGATTCAGGAATAATAAAGGCCTGGCGCAAGTGATCTTTAATATCAAAACGCTCCATGCGCTGCGGATCTAAAATTAAGGGCAGCAGATCCTTGGCCAACAGAATACCGATGACTTCATCGGGGTCATCGCCAAGAACGGGAAAGCGCGAGTGGGCGCATTCAATAATCAGCGGCAGAAAATCCTTTGGCGCCATATCGGCTTTGAGGGTAATCATTTGGCTGCGCGGCACCATAATATCGCGCACCTGCAAGTTAGACACCTCTAAGGCACCTTCAAGAATGCCTAATGTATCTTCATCCACCACTTCTCGGCCACGCAAAGAACGAATCAGTGCTTGTAGCTCCTTACGGGAGGTGGGTTCAGATGCAAACAATTGGCCAATGCGTTCGAGCCAACTTCGGCCGTTTTCTGCGTTATCCTCTGGCATGATGTTGCTTTGTTCCTATTCTGCGGGCAGTAAGTAGGGGTTGGGGATCCCCAAGCCTGCCAAAATATCAATCTCTAAGGTTTCCATAATGGCAGCATCGCTATCACCAATATGATCAAAACCTAATAAGTGTAACACGCCGTGTATCACCATGTGTGCCCAATGATGCTCTAGCGGTTTATTTTGTGCTTGGCTTTCTTGAGTAATAACCTCGGCGCATAGGGCAATATCTCCTAAGATTAAATCCTGCGCCGCCAAAGGCAAGCCTTCGGGCATCTCAAAGGGGAACGAGAGCACATTAGTGGGTTGATTTTTGCCGCGATACGAATGGTTTAGCATCTGTATTTCTTGGCTATCTACCACGCGTAACGTAATTTCTCCCGTGCTATCGTTAATACTATTGAGGGCCGCTTGTGCCCACTGTTTTAGTGCCTCTGGGCTGGGCAGCTGTTCCTGAGGAACGGCGTATTGAACTTCAATGGTTGCTGTCTTCTTGCTCATAGCGCTCATAGGCCTCGATGATGCGTTGTACTAAGGGGTGGCGTACCACGTCTTGGCTGTCAAACTCGGTGATGCTAATGCCTTCCTCATGTTGAAGAATGTGGATGGCTTGTATCAGGCCGGAAGTTTGATGGCGAGGTAAATCCACCTGTGTCATATCGCCGGTGATCACAGCTTTAGAGCCAAAACCAATCCGTGTTAAGAACATTTTCATTTGTTCGGGGGTGGTGTTTTGACTCTCATCAAGAATAATGAAGCTATGATTGAGTGTGCGGCCGCGCATATAAGCTAAAGGGGCCACTTCAATAATATTTTGTTCCTGCAAACGAACCGCTTGATCATAGCCAAGCATTTCATAGAGTGCATCGTATAGCGGGCGTAAATAAGGATCGATTTTTTCGGTGAGATCCCCTGGCAAAAAGCCAAGCTTTTCCCCCGCTTCCACCGCGGGGCGCACCAAGAGAATGCGTTCCACCTGATCCTTTTCTAAGGCTTCCACTGCACAGGCCACTGCTAACCAGGTTTTTCCTGTGCCCGCTGGGCCAATACCAAAGTTCACATCATTATTGCGGATGCGTTCTAAATACAAACGTTGGTGCTCGCCGCGGGGCTCAACGCGTAGCTTTTGCGTACGAATGGCCATGTTTTTGCCTTCGGTTTTGGCCGAAGGGGTATCTTTAGTGGTAGCGGTTTGCAAGTGTAAATGCACCATATCCGGGCTAATTTCCTGGTTGTGTTGAGCCTCTTCGTAAAGCCGCTCAAGGGTGTGTTGTGCTGCGGCAATGGCGTGAGGTTCGCCTGTCACAGTGAATACATTACCACGGTTGGCAATGTTTACCTGTAGCCGCTGCCGAATCAACTCAATATTTCCATCTAAAAAACCGCATAGACGAGCCAGTTGGTGGGCATCGTAGGGTTCAAGGGAAAAGGTTTGGGTAATGGGGGATGTAATCAAAATCGCAATAATGTGGTTCTGTTAAAAAAGGAAAGATTTGTGCTCACTTTAGGCTATTCGGTGCCGTTAGGCTAGAGGGCTGGCTTATTCGTTTTGCGAATATATCAATGTAAAAAAAGTATTTTACTGGAATAAGAAGCCTCAGCACAATGAGAAACCAATTTCCCCATGATATGTATGTTAAGGAACATAACAATGTTAAAACGCATTGCTTCTGGCCTAGTGTTAGCCATCGGCTTAACCGGTGGTCTGAGTGCATCGGCAAAGGATGCCTCTATTTTAAGTGCTTCTTACGATATTTCCCGTGAACTCTTTGCGGAAATTAATCCACGTTTTGTGGAAAAGTGGGAAGCGGAAACGGGTGGAAAACTAAAGATTGATCAATCCTTCGCGGGTACCTCACGCCAAGCACAGGACATTATTCGTGGTAAGCAGGTGGATACGGTGTCCTTTAACCAAGTGCCAGACGTGGATGTTTTAGCTCAGCGGGGCTTAATTAAAAAAGATTGGGCGCAACAGTTCCCCAATAATAGCTCCCCCTATTACAGCACCATTGCGTTTTTAGTGCGTAAGGGTAATCCCAAGAACATTCAAAACTGGGATGATTTGATTCGCGATGATGTGAGCTTAGTGCTACCCAACCCTAAGACCTCAGGTAACGCCCGTTACAGTTATTTAGGCGCTTGGATTTATGCCAATGAAGCTTTTGAAGGTGATGAAGAAAAGATCAAAGACTTTGTGGCGACGTTTTTTAGTAATGTGGAAAGTTTTCCCACCGGTGGCCGTGGTGCCCTAGTTACCTTCGCCAATAACAAACAGGGCGATGTACTGCTTACGTTTGAATCCGAAGTGCTTAATGTGGCTCATGGTGAAGAGTTTGCGGATGAAGGATTTGAGGTGGTGGTGCCAAGCGTGAGTGTGTTGGCGGAATTCCCCGTGGCGGTGGTGGATCGTGTGGTGGATCGTAAAAAGACCCGCGATGTGGCCGAAGCTTACCTACATTTCCAATACAGCAAGCCCATTCAGGAACTGCTCGCTAGCTTTAATTACCGTGTGCATCATGAAGAGGTGGTGGAAGCCACACAAGAACAATTCGCCCCTGTGAAGCTAGTTAACCCCGTGGATGTGCTTGGCCCTTGGAGCCAAATTCAAAGTGAGCACTTTGGTAATAATGGCATTTTAGATCAGCTGCTCACACGTGGTCGCAAATAACGAAAGTGGGAGGCGGCGCCTAAGGGCGCCGAAACCTTTATGTCTACCCTCACTGTGACACAGCCTCAAGTTTCATCCCAAAAAACACGTCGGTTTTGGCTATTGAAAGCGGCGCCCATATTGCCTGGTTTTGGCTTAAGTTTTGGTTGGAGCTTGTTTTATATAAGTTGGGTGCTGCTATTGCCAGTGGCGGCCTTGCTGTTTTATGTCAATGGTTTGAGCTGGCAAGAATATTGGCAAGCAGTGACTAACCCCAGGGTGCTTCAAAGTTACAAGGTAACCTTTAGCGCCGCCCTATATTCCACCCTAATTGCCTTAGTGGTGGGAGGGCTTATTGCTTGGGTGGTGGATAGATACCAATTTCCCGGTCGCCGTTTGTTAGATGCTTTGGTGGATTTACCCTTTGCATTACCCACCTCGGTGGCAGGTTTAACTTTCGCCATGTTGTTAGTGCCCTCCGGTTGGTTGGGGCAGGCCTTTGCCGCTGAAGGGTGGATAGGCAGCCACCTCACATGGATGTTTCCAGAGGGCATTAAAATTTCCTATGCCTTCCCCGGTATTGTGGTGGCCATGGTGTTCACCAGCTTACCTTTTGTGGTGCGCACCTTGCAGCCCGTGCTAGCTGAATTGCACACCGATGTGGAAGAAGCCGCAGCCACCTTGGGAGCCACACCGTGGCAGCGGTTTCGCCATGTGGTGTTTCCATTTTTGGTGCCGGCGTTGGTAACAGGGGGCGGCCAAGCTTTTGTGCGTGGCCTTGGCGAATTCGGTGCCGTGGTGATGATCGCGGGTAATATCCCCTTCAAAACGGAAGTAACTTCCTTAATGATTTTTGTGCGTTTGGAAGAGTATAACTACCCTGCGGCAGCGGCCATTGCTTCTGTGGTGTTGGTGGTGTCTTTGAGCTTATTGTTTTTATTGCAATGGCTGGAACGTCGGCTGTTTTCTTGGCAGAGGGAACAATGAAACAACTGCATAAACCGCAAAATGCGCAACAATGGGGGCTGTTAGCCTCTGCTGTTTTAGTGGCCTCCGTGTTATTGGTGGTGCCCTTAATATTTATTTTTGTAACGGCGCTCAGCGGTGGCTGGGAGCTATTACAGGCAAACTTACAAAAGGATTATATGCAGCATGCCTTAGGGCTTACTCTGCTCGTGGCTGCGCTTACGGTGCCATTGAATACTTTTTTTGGCATTTTATTTGCTTGGCTAGTAACCCATTACGAGTTTCGTGGTCGCCGCTTGCTGCTTACGTTTATTGATATTCCTTATGCCGTATCGCCAGTGGTGGCGGGGCTTTGCTACA
>CALEAR010000281.1 GCA_937943665.1 uncultured Alcanivoracaceae bacterium | reverse complement strand
TCAAATCACTGATCCAGAGCTGAAAAAAGCCGTCACCGCTTTTATTGGTCAGGAAGCTATGCACGGTCGTGAGCACGAAGTGTATAACGAAGCTTTCTTCAATCGTGCACCTGTGGGCGCCAAGTTTGAAAAGCTTGTACAGCGTATTTTAGAAGGTGCTAGTGAGCATTTGCCCCCTTCGCTGTGCTTATCTGCCACTATCGCACTTGAGCACTTCACCGCCCTATTAGGTGAAGCCGTGTTATCGGATGAACGTGTTTCCGCCGGTGCAGATCCGCATTATGCGGCTTTATGGCGCTGGCATGCGCTGGAGGAAGTGGAGCACAAAGCCGTGGCCTATGATGTGTGGCAAGCGGTCATGGGCGATGATTGGAAAGCCTATGGTATCCGCGCCTTTGGTCTGGTGGCTTCCACAGTGATTTTCTGGGGTTTGGTGATCCCTACCTTCTTACAGGTGCTAAGAACCGAGGGGCAGCTCACAAACGTGGATGGCTGGCGTAAGTTCTTGCGTTACACTGTGGGTGATATCGGCATGTTGCGTCGTCAGCTTGGTAACTATCTCTCTTACTTTAAGCCAGGCTTCCACCCTTGGGATCACGATAACCGTCACCACTTAGAGCAATTAGATGAGTTTTTAGCGTACCACGAGAAACTCAGCGCCTAATACTGCTCACGTTACTCTGCAAAACCCTTTGGTCCTTTGGGCCAAAGGGTTTTTTTGTGATACAACATCCCATCACTAATTAATTTCCCAATGAGGATATCTGCGTGAAAGAGAATAAGGTGCTCTGGCAAGTGGCAGCAGCCCACTTTGTGAGCCATGTGCACATTATGGCTGTGCCAGCACTGTTGCCGCTGTTGCCTGAGGCCATGGGCGTGGGGTTTGTGGAGCTTGGTATAGCCATTGCTGTGTTTAATGTGGTTTCTGCATTGGTGCAAGCCCCCTTAGGATTTATGGTGGATCGTTGGGGAGCCAGAAATATGCTAATGGCTGCTTTAGCGATGGGCGCCATGAGCTTTGGTGTGTTAGCGGCGGTACCCACTTATTGGTGCCTGTTGTTAGCCATGGGGGCGGCTGGGGTGGCTAACGGGGTGTATCACCCGGCGGATTACGCTTTACTTTCTCAAGGTGCGCAGCCTAATAAAATGGGACGGGCATTTTCCATTCATACGTTTGCAGGCTTTTTAGGCGCTGCCGTGACGCCACCGCTAATGGTGGGGGTGGCAATACACTGGGGTGTGTGGCAGGCCTTTGCAGTGGCCATGATGTTGGCGGCGGTGGTGTGGTTCTTTTTATTTTTTGTACCTGTACAGCTGGCCCCCACCCTGGTGGCTGCCACGTCAGAGGGTAAAGCCCGCCCTGTGAAAATACCCTTTAAAACCATTGGTGGGCTCACCCTATTATTTTTAATGCTGAGCCTAAGTACTGACGGATTAGAAAAGTTCTCGGTGTCTGCTTTGGTGCAAGGGTTTCAAACGCCCTTAGCAGATGCCAACCAAGCACTCACAGCCTTCTTATTTGCTAGCGCCATAGGCGTATTAAGTGGTGGTGTGTTAGCAGACCGTTTTCAGCAACATGGCCTTATTGCCGCCGTGGCTTTTGGCGTGGCTGCCTTGTTGGTGCTATGCGTGATTTATTTTCCAGTGGCTGGGCTTGGATTAACCCTGTTATTAGGCTGTATTGGCTTTTTGGCAGGTGTGGTAGCACCTTCTAGAGATATGTTAGTGCGGCAAGCGTCGCCAGTTGGAGCGGAAGGTCGCACCTTTGGTATTGTTTCCACCGGCTTCAATATGGGAGGAGTGTTAGGCCCCTTACTGTTTGGCTATTTATTAGATAACGGTTTGGCAGCGGGGGTGTTTTGGTTTGCTTTCATATTTATGGCTATGACTACTTTAATGGTGATGTTGCAAGAACTTGGCAGGTCCTCATTGGAAAAAGCGAGGATTAAACTATGACCACTGAAATCAAATTGTTGAAGAGTGCTTTTACCTTACCGAGTGGGGTGAGTGTAAAGAACCGATTATTTAAATCTGCTATGAGTGAAGGCCTAGGTAGCTGGGATAACCGCATGACCCCTGAGCTGGTGAATCTTTATGCACGCTGGGCGCAAAGTGGTGTGGGTATTTTGGTTACCGGCAATGTAATGGTGGATAAACGGCATTTGGGAGAGCCAGGTAATTTGGCTGTGGAAGATGAAAAGGATTTACCCTTATTAAGGGCGTGGGCTCGAATGGGCACGCAAAATGATACACAGTTGTGGATGCAGCTTAATCACCCAGGTAAACAGGTGTTACGCACTTTAGTGAAGGACCCCGTGGGGCCCTCTGCCATTCCTTTCTCTCCAGAATTGCGTAGTGTGTTTGCCACGCCACGTGCACTCACGGAAGCGGAAATAGAGGACATAATCCAGCGTTTTGGGCGCAGTGCAGCCATCGCAAAAAAAGCAGGGTTCACAGGGGTGCAGATCCATGGTGCCCACGGTTATTTAGTGAGTCAGTTTTTATCGGGACATCATAACCAACGAACTGATAAATGGGGTGGCAGCCCTGAAAACCGTCGTCGCTTTGTGTTGGCAGTGTATGAGGCTATTCGCTCACAAGTGGGCGAAGATTTCCCAGTGGGGATTAAGCTAAACTCTGCAGATTTCCAGCGTGGTGGCTTTACTGAAGAAGAATCGTTAGATGTGATACGGGCTTTAAGTGAGGCAGGCATTGATCTGATAGAAATTTCAGGTGGCACTTACGAGGCACCCGCCATGGCAGGTAAATCTTACTCTGAGCGAGCCTCCACACGAGAGCGTGAAGCGTATTTTTTAGAATTCGCTGAAAAAGCTCGCGAAGCCACCGCAACTCCATTGGTGGTAACTGGCGGTTTTCGCACGCCTTGGGGCATGGAAGAGGCTTTAGCCACGGGCGCAGTGGACTTTGTGGGATTAGCTCGATTATTGGCCATAGAGCCGGAAGCCCCGCAGCGTTTATTGGCGGGCAAGCCCAGCCGTTATCAAGGGAAACCCATTTCCACGGGGATTAAGCCAGTGGATGAGGCTGCCATGCTGGAAGTGATGTGGTATGGGCGTCAGTTGCGGCATAAAAGCAGTGCTGCTGACTGTGTTAGAGGGAGGCTGGGGCACAGTGAGAACGCGGTTAAGAGCTTAATATTCTTCAGGGCGCTGTGTGTTGTCATTACGGCGTTGACCTCCAAAGTTCACGCCGTACACTGCTTAACCATGGTAGTGCTTAAGTAATACTGGTGGAAAACTAAAGGAGTGATTTATGCCAGTTCGTCGGATGAACTTAGCAGGCCGTGCAGGGCGTGTGGCCATTGTGGATGGCCTGCGTACCCCTTTTGCGCGTATCGCCACCCACTTTAAGGATCTTAATGCCATTGAGCTTGGCGCCATGGTGGTGAAGGAATTGATCCACCGTAATAACTTAGATGAGGCGGAGATAGAGCAGCTGATTTTTGGCATGACGGTGATGATGCCAGAAGCCCCTTTTATTGCACGGGAAATTGCACTTAGCCTTGGTCTTAAGGGGCTTGATGCTTACTCCATCACCCGTGCCTGTGCCACCAGTTTTCAAACTGCAGCAAGTCTGGCGGATAACATCGTTGCCGGTTACACCGACATTGGTATTGCCGGTGGTGTGGATTCCACCAGTAACGTGCGCATTCCACTGTCTCCAGAGCTTAGCGCCACCCTAAGGGATGTAAATTTCGCTAAATCCACCAAGGAGCGAATCCGCTTACTTAGCAAATTAAAGCTTAAGGATGTGATCCCGCAAGCCCCTTCTATTACTGAATATTCCGTGGGTGAAACCATGGGGGAAAGCACGGAAAAAATGGTGAAGAAGTGGGGTGTAAGCCGTGCGGAGCAGGATGATATTGCCCATGCTTCCCATATGAATGCAGCACAAGCATGGAAAGAAGGGCGCCTAGAAGGCCAGGTGATGACAGCCTTCTTGCCCGATGGTACACCGGTGAAAGAAGATAACTTAGTGCGTAAAAACTCAGAACGCGGAAGTTACGATAAGCTTAAGCCGGTGTTTGATAAGGTAAGTGGTAGCGTTACAGCGGGTAATAGTAGCCCACTCACCGATGGTGCCGCTGCCTTATTGTTGATGAGTGAGCGTAAAGCTAAAGCGTTAGGCTATGAACCGCTAGGTTATATTCGTTCTTATGCCTTTGCGGCTAAAACCCCAGCCGATGATTTATTAATGGGGCCTGTGCTAGCCGCCCCCATGGCATTAATTCGTGCCGGTGTTTCCCTCAAAGATCTCACCCTCATTGATATGCACGAAGCCTTTGCTGGACAAATTGCATGTAACTTAAGAGGCTTTGAGGATGAGGAGTACGTACAGGAGTACACGGGCTTCTCGGCACCAGGGGAAGTGGATCGTAGTAAGTTAAATGTGAACGGTGGGTCCATTGCTTACGGGCACCCCTTTGGAGCCACAGGGGCACGTATTATTACGCAAACCATTAATGAACTAAAACGCCGTGGCGGCGGCTTGGCATTAACCACAGCCTGCGCCGCGGGCGGTATTGGTGCTGCCATGGTACTCGAAGCGGAATAATATCCTTTGTTAACGTTAACGCCCCAAGGAGCTTCGGCACCTTGGGGTTTTTTTATAAGGCTTGTAAGGCTTTTTTGATGTCCTCTGTGAGTGGTTGGCTGCGTTGGGTTTCGTGATCGAAATACACCTGAACCGCTTTGCCTTTCGCCACTAGGTTTCCATTTTGATAGGCCTCATGAGCCACCACAAAAGAAGAGTTGCCAATGCTTTCCACTTGGGTGCGCACTTCCACCTCTTGGCCGTAATAAATTTGTGCCACAAAATCCACTTCGGTGCGCGCTAAAATTAAGTTCATGGTTTGTAGGCTTTCCCCTTCTTTGTAGAAAATCTTGAACAGACGCCCACGGGCCGCTTCAAACCACACATTTAACACCGTGTTGTTAATATGGCCGAAGGCATCGGTTTCGGAAAATCGAGGCTCAAAAAAGGTGGAATACATAGACTTCTCCTAACAATTAAGTGGGGCGGCGCAACAGGGTTAATGGGCTAGTGTGCACAAGGTGACGGGTGCCAAAATAACCCACGCCATATATTAAAAGCATGCCGATTAAAGGCAATGAGGCTAAACCAACGTGTGGTTTCCATGTTAATGAGAAAACCCAATGGTAAAGCACGGCACTGGTGAGCTCCGTGGCTCCCCACGCTAAGGTGCCGCTGATAGCCCCTAAGAGGGCAAACTCAAGAAAATGAAGGCGCCGAATAAGGCTGCTTTGGGCACCTAAGGCACGCAGTAAGGCGCTTTGGTGCACTCGGCTTGGTAAGGTGGTTTGAATGCCCGCTAACAACACCATCAAACCCGCTGCGAGCACAAAGAATAATAAGGATTCCACGGCTAAACCCACCTGTTTTACTACTTGTTGAAGTTGGTTGAGTACAGCATTCACATTCAGCAAACTTGCTGCGGGAAATTGCTCTCGCAACGTGGATAGCGCTTGGCCACTGGCCTCTGGTACATAAAAACTCATCAGCCATGTGTGCGGTAGGTGCTCTATCCAACCTGGGGCAAAAATAATAAAAAAGTTGGGCTGCATTTGGGCCCAATCCACTGATCGAAGATTGGCCACCTGCGCCTTAATGACCTGGCCACCAAGGTTAAACTCCAGAGCATCCCCTAAGGAAAGGCCTAATCGTTCGGCCAGTTTATCTTCCACAGAAACCGGTGCAATATCAGCGGATTTTGGCCACCAATCTCCCGCAATAAGGCGATTACCACTGGGTAAGGTTGCGCTCCAAGTAAGTTGTAAATCCCGCTGTAAGGTGCGTTCTGCTGCGGGGGTCTTGTGCTCCCAGGCGCTTACTGGCACTTGGTTAATATGGGTTAAACGGCCTGGGGTAATGGGGTAAAACTGCGAAAAATTAGGGCTGATGTTTTTTAATGCTTGATGAAAAGGTTCCACTTCATGGGGGAAAATATTAAACGCAAAATGGTTGGGTGCATCCTCAGGCAATTGCTGCTGCCATTGGTGAATTAGCTCGTTACGCAGTAAGAGCACCAAAGACATAGCCACAAGAATAAGGGTGAAAGCCAAGAGCTGGCTCACGGCCAATAAGGGTTTTTGAATGAGTTGCCCCAAGCTTAAGCGCCAAAACAGGTACCGATGAAGGGTGTGATGGCACCTTATTAAGAGATAATACAGGGCACCACCCAAAAGTAATGCCACGCCCAAGGTGCTAAGAGCAAACAATAGGGTGAAAGCTAAGCTTAAGCTTAACTGCCACATGGCCAACATGAGGCTGAAAATTCCTAAGGCATAGCCTAGCCACGCTTGGGTTGGCATGGGCTGAAGTTGTTCGCGCAGCACCCGCATGGGAGGCACTCGGCTAAGGGTCATGAGTTGGGGTAAGGAAAAACACAGCAATAGGGCGCAACCCACACCCATGGCACCTAGGGCGGTGAAGAGGGAGGGTGGGGGAAGGGTTGCCGGCATCAAATGACGTAGCAAATAAAATAATCCCTGCTGAGCTAACCAACCCAAGCCTACACCTAGTAGGCTAGCCACACCGCCTATGATGAGAAACTGCCAGGCGAACAGGGTTAAGGTTTGCCGTTGGCTTAAGCCAAAACAGCGCCATAGCGCCGCTTGTGGCAAGCGCGATTGGGTAAAATGGGTGGCACTGAGGGCAATGCCCACGGCAGCGAGAAGTATGGCCACCAAGCTGGTGAGGCCTAAGTATTGCTGTGCTTGCTTGAGGGCGCGATGCAATGGTGGGCTCGCCTCTTCCAATACCATCAAGCGCTGTTGTGGTGTGAGTAACGGAGCAAGCAGTTGTTTTACCTTTGCTACGGCAGCTTCGGGGCCTTGCCATAGGTAGCGATAGGTAATGCGACTGCCGGGCTGTATGGCTTTAGTGGCGGGTAAATCCTCAAGGTTCATTAATGCTAAGGGTTGTAAGGCTGTGATGCCGCCGCTAGCTTGTGCCGGTTCATGGGTGAGAATGGCACTGGCTTGTAGCTGTGCGCTGCCCACCTTAATGTTGTCTCCGGGGGAGAGCCCCAATTCATTAAAAATGCGCGCTTCCAGCCAGATTTCCCCAGGGTTAGGGGCCTGAGTGGTAACTTCAGGGCCTGTGGCCTCATGTTGAATGCGTAATTGGCCCTTAAGCGGGTAATGGGGTTCCACCGCTTTAACTTGGCTGAGCAGCATATGCTCTTTATGGGCAAGCATGGTGCTAAACTCCACAATGCGAGTACCCGCTAGCCCTTGCTGTGTTGCCAGTGTTAGTTGTTCTTCAGTGGCTTCTACACTGCCTTGCAGGGCGATATCGGCCCCTAAAAACTCACTAGCCTGCTCCGCCATGGCCAAATGTAAGCGCTCACTAAAGAAGCTCACACTGCTGCTGCTAGCCACTGTCACGAGAACAGCAAAAAAAAGCACAGTGAAAGCTCGCCTTTCACGCCAGCTTTGTTTTCCCCCTAAACGCAATAAAGCGAAAGTACTCATTGTATTTTACCTGCCTCTAGAGTGAGTTGGTGCTCACAACGATTGGCAAGCCCTAAATCATGGGTTACTAACACTAAGGTGGTGCCTGCTTCCTTATTGAGCTGGAATAATAAATCCGCAATTCGGCCACCTGTGTTGTGATCTAAATTACCCGTGGGTTCATCTGCAAATA
>CALEAR010000280.1 GCA_937943665.1 uncultured Alcanivoracaceae bacterium | reverse complement strand
TGGGGCGGATTAATGTGATCCACTTTGTGGGTATTGGGGGTGTTGGTATGTGCGGCATTGCTGAGGTGATGCACAACCAAGATTATCGCGTCACTGGCTCTGATCTGCGTGAAAGCCCCGTGGTGGAACGTTTGCGTAGCTTAGGAGTGGAAGTGTTCATTGGTCATGCGGAAGAGAACGTGGCCAATGCGGATGTGGTGGTGGTTTCCAGTGCGGTGAAGCCCGATAACCCTGAAGTGGTGGCTGCCCAGGAAAATCGCATTCCTGTGGTGCCTCGTGCGCAAATGCTCGCGGAGCTCATGCGCTTTAGGCACGGTATTGCAGTGGCAGGGACCCATGGTAAAACCACCACCACTTCCATGATTGCCTCCGTGTTTGCTGAGGATGCCCTTGATCCCACTTTTGTGATCGGCGGAAAACTCACTAGCGCTGGCACCAACGCAAGATTAGGGCAAAGCCGCTACTTGGTGGCCGAGGCCGATGAATCCGATGCCTCCTTCTTGCATTTGCAACCCCTTACCGCCGTGGTAACCAACATTGGTGCAGATCACATGCACACCTATGGTGGCGATTTTGCACAGTTAGAGAACACCTTTGTGGATTTCCTGCACAACTTACCTTTCTATGGCGCCGCCATCATGTGTATTGATGATGAAGTGGTGCGTAAGTTGATGCCGCGAATTAATCGCCAAATGATCAGTTACGGTTTTAGTGAAGGGGCAGATGTGCGCGGCGAAATCCTTGAGCAAAGCGGCATGCAATCACGCTTCCGCGTACACCGCACCCAGGGCGAACCCTTAGACATTACTTTGAAGTTGCCCGGGGATCACAATGTGCTAAATGCCCTCGCCACCATTGCCGTGGCCATGGATGAAGGGGTTTCTGATGAAGCCATTGTGCGCGGGCTAGAACAATTCCGTGGTGTGGGGCGTCGTTTTGAACGCCTTGGCGAATACCCTCATCCCAGAGGCACTGCCATGTTAGTGGATGATTACGGGCATCACCCTCGTGAAGTGGAGGTAACCATTGATGCCCTACGTAAAGGTTGGCCAGATCGTCGCATTGTGATGCTGTTTCAACCGCATCGTTACACCCGTACCAAGGATTTATACGAAGATTTTGTGCGAGTGCTTTCCCGTGTGGATGTGCTGCTCATGTTAGATGTGTTTAGCGCGGGTGAAGAGCCCATTCCTGGCGCGGATGCCCGAGCGCTATGCCGCAGCATTCGTCAGCGGGGGCAGGTGGAACCTGTGCACGTGGAAAATTCCGATCATATACCAGAGATTTTGGAGCGACTGTTGCAGAACAACGATGTGTTAGTCACTCAGGGCGCCGGTAACGTGGGTGCCATTGCTTCCATGTTGGCTCAGCGAGGAGGTAAGGCATGAGTGATTCTTTAGCAAGTTTACGTGCCTCCTTAGCCCATGTGGGCCGAGTGGCCGTGTTAGCGGGGGGTAATTCCGCCGAGCGCAATGTGTCCTTACGTAGCGGCCGCGCGGTGCATAAGGCCCTGCGCAGCATGGGCGTGCTAGCCGAGCTGATTGATCCGGCGGAGGTGTCCTTAAACACCTTAAGCGGCTTTCAGCGGGTGTTTATTGCCTTGCATGGCCGCGGCGGTGAAGACGGTGTGATCCAAGGGGTGCTCGAGTTTTTACAGATTCCCTACACCGGCAGCGGTGTGATGGCCTCCGCCATTGGTATGGATAAAATCCGCACCAAAATGCTATGGCAAAACGCGGGTTTACCCACCCCAGCGTTTTATTTGGCCAGCGAAGAACCCTTGGATTTAGGTTTTCCCCTTATGGTGAAGCCTGCCTTAGAGGGCTCCTCCATTGGCATGTACAAGGTGAATGCCCCAGAGGAGTTGAACGAAGCCATTCGTAAGGCGCACCAATACGATAACAATGTGTTAGTGGAGCAGTGGGTGGATGGGCCTGAATACACAGTGGCTATTTTGAATGATAGAGCCTTGCCCTCCATTCGTTTAGAAACTCCCAATGAGTTTTATGATTTTGAAGCGAAATACAGTTCAGATACCACCTTGTATCACTGCCCTAGTGGCCTGAGTGAAGACGAGGAAGCGCAGCTACAGGCTTTAGCCTTACGGGCCTTCCGTGTGGTGGGTGCCAGCGGTTGGGGCCGCGTGGATGTTATGCGCGATGCCCAAGGCAATTTCCAACTGCTGGAAATTAATACAGTGCCAGGCATGACGGACCAATCCCTAGTGCCCATGGCAGCCAAGGCGGTGGGCATGAGTTTTGAAGCCCTAGTGGCGGAGATTTTGCTTTCTGCACGCCGCATGCCGCAGCAAAGCCGGAGACAAGCCTATGCGCCGCAGCCGTAAACAGCCACCCAGAGGGGCCGTGCCGCGCAAGGTAAAGGCTCCCAAGGTACCACTTCGCCAGCGCCTGAAGGGGTTGCCATGGCGCCAGTGGTGGCTGGCTGTATTACAGGTGCGAACACACCTCTTGGCGCTGGCGGCACTGGCCGTGGCCATTTGGATAGTGGCCTCTGTGCCCCAGTGGCTAAACCGCTTCCCCTTAGAAACCGTGGGAGTGGATGGGGTGAAAGATCAGCGTCGCCAAGTGCAGGTGCAGGAAAGCATTTCGGATTTAGTGCGGGGCAAAAATTATTTCAATATGCCCTTAGGGGATATGCACGAACGCTTGGTGCAGATTGGTTGGGTGGAAACGGTGGAAGTGCGCCGTAAATGGCCCAACACGGTAAAAATCACCATTGCAGAGCGCGAGCCTGTGGCGGTGTGGAATGATGCAAAGCTCCTTGGCGAGGGCGGTGTGCCCTTTGAAGGAGTGGATAAGTACGAGTTAGATACCTTGCCTCATTTTTATGGCCCCGATGGGCGTTTAGAGGAAGTGTTCGCTTATTACAAAGCCATGAAGGCGGAATTGGCCACAGCCAATTTAGCCATTGAAAAAATGGAAATGGATGCACGATTAACCGCACGACTTACGCTTAATGATGGCATGCAGCTGGTGGTGGATCGGCATCAGTTTGAACATAAGCTTGCGCGGTTTGTTGCACTGTATACGCGGGAGCTAAGCAAAGAGCCGCATGCCATCCAAAGTGCGGATCTACGTTATGCAGACGGCATGGCCATTCAATGGAATAAGGCCGAGAACAAAAGAGGAACATAAATGGGCACTATGCAAGAGCGCATGATCGTTGGATTAGATATTGGCACCTCTAAGGTGGTGGCCATTGTGGGGCAAAGTAAGCCCGATGGCTCCTTAGAGATCATTGGTGTGGGTGAGCAACCTTCCCACGGTATCAAGCGTGGCGTGGTGGTGGATATTGAAGCCACCGTGCGCTCCATTCAGCGCGCCGTGCAAGAGGCCGAGCTCATGGCTGGCTGTGAAATTCACTCCGTATACGTGGGGATTGCCGGTAGCCATGTGAGCAGCACCAACAGCCACGGCATTGTGGGTATTCGCGATCGTGAAGTGTTGCCCAGCGATGTGGAGCGTGTGATTGATGCAGCACGTGCTGTGGCCATGCCCGCGGATCAAAAGGTGCTCCATGTGTTGCCGCAGGAATACGTGGTGGATAGCCAAGATGGCGTGCGTGAACCGGCAGGCATGAGCGGCGTGCGGTTAGAAGCACGGGTGCATTTAGTGAATTGTGCCGTGAACGCCGCGCAAAACATTGAGAAGTGCGTACGTCGCTGCAACCTCGAAGTGGAGGCCTTGATTCTGGAACAGCTGGCATCGAGCTATTCCGTTCTCACAGAAGATGAACGCGAGCTCGGTGTGTGCTTAGTGGATATTGGTGGAGGCACCACTGATATTGCCATTTTCACCGATGGTGCCATTCGTTACACCGCCAATATTGCCGTGGCCGGGGATCACGTAACCAACGATATTGCCATGGCCTTGCGCACACCTAAACAGCACGCTAACGAAATTAAAACCAAGTATGCCTGTGCGCTTACTTCCATGGTGGGCCCCGATGAAACCATTAACGTGCCCTCCGTGGGGGATCGCCCACCACGCACCTTAAGCCGTGAAGTGTTGGCACGAGTGGTGGAACCACGCTACGAAGAAATTTACAGCCTTATTTTGGCTGAAATTAAGCGCAGTGGTGTCCATGATTTAATTCCTGGCGGCATCGTGCTCACTGGAGGCTCTTCCAAAATGGAAGGGGCCATTGAGCTAGCAGAGGAAGTGTTTCACATGTCCGTGCGCCAAGGGATTCCTCGCGGCGTGGCAGGGTTCACTGATGTGGTGAGCAACCCCATTTACGCCACCAGCGTTGGGTTGTTGCAATATGCACAGCGCATGGAGCAGGAAGATAACTTCAACGTGGAGTTTGAAGAAACCACCCCCTTATTTGAGCGGGTGAAAAATTGGTTTAAGAACACCTTTTAACAGAATTTAGGTGCCTTAGGGCACTCACCAGGTTTTCGGCAGGGCCTACGCCGTGCCGAGACAGGCAGTAACACAGGGAAAAATGGGAGATAACAATGCAATTTACTCTAGAAGAAAACATCGTAAATGGTGCGGTATTAAAGGTCATCGGTGTAGGCGGTGGCGGTGGTAATGCCGTGGATCACATGGTGCGCTCGAATGTGGATGGTGTGGATTTCATCTGCGCTAACACTGATGCGCAAGCTCTACGTCACTCCGCAGCTTCTAACGTTATCCAGCTAGGTGATAACGGCTTAGGCGCAGGCGCTAACCCCGAAGTGGGCCGCGAAGCTGCTCTCCAAGGCCGTGATCGCATCGCCGAGCATCTCCAAGGTGCAGACATGGTGTTTGTTACCGCTGGTATGGGCGGTGGTACCGGTACCGGTGCGGCGCCTGTGGTGGCTGAAATTGCCAAAGAGCTAGGTATTCTCACCGTGGCGGTGGTCACCAAACCCTTCCCCTTCGAAGGTAAGCGTCGTATGAAAGCGGCGGAGGAAGGCATTGTGCAGCTGCGCGAGCACGTGGATTCCTTAATTACTATCCCTAACGAAAAGCTTGAAGCTGTGCTTGGCCACGAAGTTACCTTACTCGAAGCCTTTGATGCAGCGAACAACGTACTGCAAAACGCTGTGTGCGGTATCGCAGATATTAGTATTAAGCCCGGTATGATCAACGTGGACTTCGCCGACGTTCGCACAGTAATGAGCGAAATGGGCCTAGCCATGATGGGTACAGGGGTGGCACGTGGTGAAAACCGTGCCGAAGAAGCCGCTCGTATGGCCATCTCTAGCCCCTTGTTGGAAGATGTGGATCTGGCGGGTGCTCGCGGTATCTTAATTAACATCACGGCGAACGAAAGCTTAAGCCTCGGTGAATTTAACCGTGTGGGTGATGTGATCAACGAACTCGTGGATGACGATGCGCAAGTGATCGTGGGTACCTCCGTGAACCCCGATATGAGCGAAGAGCTATCGGTTACCGTGGTGGCCACAGGTATTGGCCAGCGTGCGGCAGGGCCCGTGGCGGTGCCGAACCCGCAAACTCGTCAAAGCCCTGTAACTGTGGATGGTCGTCCCGATTACAGCACCTTAGCCATCCCCCCCTATGCACGGGATCGTCGAGGTCATAGCGAGCCAGAAGCACCACAGCGTAAGGCAGCAGGTGATACGCACGAATACATTGATATCCCCACTTTCTTGCGTCGCCAAGCGGATTAATCGGAAGCCGCTAAACCTGTGCACTGCCGGCGGGCGTCTTATATGTTTTCCCTATGGAAACTATGAGACGCCTTAGCTAGTGGCTATGGTTGTCCTTTGATAGGATAGCTTCCGTATATCAATGTGCACTTGGTGCCATCAAGAAAGTGAAGAGACGATGATCAAACAGCGTACGCTTAAACAGCCAGTCCGTGCCACGGGTGTGGGGTTGCACAGCGGAGAGAAAATCTATCTTTCTGTGCTACCTGCACCAGTGGATACGGGCATTGTGTTCCGACGCACCGATGTGTCCCCAGCGGTGGATATCCCCGCCAACGCACACACGGTGGGCGAAACCACCTTGTCTTCCACCTTGGTGAAGGATGGGGTGAAGGTAAGTACGGTGGAACACCTGATGTCGGCCTTAGCGGGTTTAGGCATCGATAACGCTATTATTGAATTAGATGCTCCTGAAGTTCCTATTATGGATGGGAGTGCAGGCCCCTTTGTGTTTTTGTTGCAAGCGGCGGGCTTGGTGGATCAAGAAGCGCCCAAAAAATACATACGTATTAAACGTAAGGTAACTGTGAAAGAGGGTGATAAAGAGGCCACGTTTTTACCCTTTGAAGGTTTTAAGATCACCTTCAGCATCGATTTCGATCACCCAGTATTTAAGCACCAAATTCAAAAAGCCACGGTGGATTTCTCTACCACCTCTTATGTGCATGAGGTGGCGCAGGCGAGAACCTTTGGCTTTATGCGTGATATTGAATATTTACGTTCCCAAAACTTAGCCCTTGGGGGGAGCGTGGAAAATGCCATTGTGGTGGATGATGATCGCATTCTGAATGAAGAAGGGCTGCGTTTTGAAGATGAGTTTGTGAAACACAAAATTTTAGATGCCATCGGGGATTTATATTTAGCCGGGCACAGCTTAATTGGTGAATTTATTGCCCATAAATCGGGGCATGCCTTAAATAACCAGTTGGTGCGCAAGCTATTGGAAGAAGAAGACGCGTGGGAATTCGTTACCTTTGAAGAAGATCACGAAGCGCCCATTTCATACGTACAAGCTAAGTAATTAATGGTTTCTTTTTCCCTGTGTACCCAAGGCTGTTAGTTCGCTAGCAAACTTGGGTTTTTTTATTTTGCATTGCTAGCCAAACGCAAGAGGGCGGCTTGCAAACCAGGATGATCAATGGTGGCAGCCGCTTCCCGCAAGGTGCGGGCAGAGTGTTGGCACAGGGTGGCGCCCGCTTCCTCTGGGGTGTGAGCCTCGCAAGGTTCCGCAATGCGCGCCACCTTCACATACCACTCGCTAAGGCCAGCTTGTTTGGCCAAGCGAGGAGCGTGAAAACGTAAAATTTGCGCCACGGCATTGTTACTCGCCACTAGCACTAGCACATGCTCATCTTGGTAGGCTTGGGTGTGTTGCTTAAGGGCAGGGGGCAAGGATAACCGTAGGGGCTTTATGGCTGAAGGCGTGGCATCTTCGTGGTGTTTTTGTTGCGCATACCAACGCAATGTGGAGTGGCTTTCCACAATGTGTTGAACTTTTCGTGGGCCAATTGCCTTAGTCATAGAGTTAAATTAGTATATTGCGAATTTAGCATTAAAAAATGTAAAAGCCGGTGTTGGCGCTCCGTTAACACTTTATACAATACTAGGGAGCACCCGGAAGTATGAGACTAATTGTTATAAATGCCAAGGGGTATCACTCAGGTACCTTTGAGTTAAGTCGGCCCTGGCTTGCCTTAGGGGTAGCAGCGTTTTTAACGGTGTCTGTGGCCTTGGGTGCCATGGGGTTTTGGCTTGTTTCTTCTTTTAGCGACCCTGTGCTCGATCGTAATATTGCCGCCCGTTGGGAGCAGCAACTGTTCGAACAAAAGCAGCAGCTTGAAACCGTGAATGAACAAGCTGAGCTACAACTTAATGCGCTCACCGCCCGTTTGGGCGCCATGCAGGCGCAATTATTGCGATTAGATGCCCTAGGCGAGCGATTAGTGGATGTGGCGGGCATTGATTCCGATGAGTTTGATTTTAACCTAGCTCCCGCCGTGGGTGGGC
>CALEAR010000279.1 GCA_937943665.1 uncultured Alcanivoracaceae bacterium | reverse complement strand
TTTGGCGGTGGCATTGGGCGAGGCGGCCACCTGGGTGGGCTTTACCATGCCCGCTGCTGAATTGGTGTGTGCCACAGGGGAGAGCTTGCAAAGCGGTGAATTAGAGCGCTTTCAATGGGGGGCTTGGTTATTGTGGGTGGTGTTGATATTGGGGGTGTTTCCACGTTTACTGCTGCTGTTATTCGCCATGGGGCAACTATGGCGTTTGCGCAAGCCTGTGCCCTTGCCCTTACCCCCGAATTGGTTGGTGTTGCAAGCCCAATTGTGCCCGCCCACCGTTGGTGTAACAGATGCTCGAGGCAAGGGAGCGCAAGCCCCAGTGGTGGCTGCTTCTGAACAGAGCAAGAGCGGCGCTGCCTTAGTGTGGGTGGGGTATGAGTTAACTCAAGCCTTGGCTGAAACCTTGACGTTTGAGCCATCGGTGACGGCGTTTCCACAGGTGGATGGGCGCGGTGCTCAAACCCAAGTGTTAATGCAGTTAGCGGCACTTCCTCAAGGGGTAAAACGCGTTTTGCTTGTGTGCAATGCCCAGCTAACCCCCGATAGAGGGTTTCAGCGCTTTGCCGTTGAGTTAAAAGCTCAAGGTGCCCAAGTGGGGGTGTTGTTGTTAGCCCAAGATGAAACCCAATGGAAAACACAGGCACCCATGTGGCAAGCACAGGCTCAAGCGTTAGAGCTAGAATGGGCACAGAATTCTCACTGGTTAGAAGAAGGGGGGTCATCATGGGAGCACCACTAAAACTGTTGGTGGCCGGTCATACCAATGTGGGGAAAACCTCACTTATGCGTACATTAGGGCGCAATGCCACATTTGGAGAAGTGGCTAATGCACCGGGCACCACACAACATGTGGAAAGATTAACCCTTGGTGATGCCACTCCATTGTTGGAGCTTTTCGATAGTCCAGGTTTAGAAGATGCCATGGCCTTGCGCGAGTATGTGGATGAACTCGCCCAAACCCATGGGCTAGAACATTGGCAAGGGGTTGAAAAGGTACAAACTTTCCTTAAAACCACGCGTGCGGAACATGATTTTCAGCAGGAAGCCAAGGTGTTGCGCCAGCTATTGAATTCTGATGCAGTGTTTTTTGTGGTGGATGTGCGCACCCCAGTGCTACAAAAGTATTTTGATGAAATCGATTTGTTAAAATTGTGCAACAAGCCGATTTTGCCTGTGCTTAACTTCACCCACGGCCAAGAGGTACAGGAGCAGCGTTGGCGGGCGGAGCTCAAGCGTGTGGCACTACATTCAGTGGTGGCGTTTGATGCCTGTGCGCCCCCCGTAATGGGAGAGTTTCATTTGTACGATACCCTAAGCACACTGCTGAGCGAGCATCACACTGTCATAGGGGAGTGGAAGCAAACCCTGCAACAGCAGGCGGAGCAACGTTGGCAAACCGCTAGCGAATATGTGGCTGAATTATTAATCAATGCTGCGGCGTATCGCCTCGAGGTGTTGCCTAATGAGGCCGCAAAGGCGCTGGAGAAGTTGCAGGCCAAAGTGCGCCAGGCAGAAACAAAAACCATAAAGCACTTGTTAACTCTATACGGGTTCACTAACAGTGAACTGCAGGAGGAGTTTACCGCGCAGGTGGATGGTCGTTGGCAGCAGGATTTGTTCCACCCAGCCACCTTGCAGCTTGTGGGAGTAAAAACCACCAAAGGGGCAGCCACTGGAGCAGCCATTGGTGCTGGCGTGGATTTGACCCTTGGCGGCATGTCATTGGGCGCAGGCACAGCCATTGGCGCTGCCCTGGGGGCAGGCGCGCAAACTTGGCGTAATTATGGTTCTCGGGTTGAGGCTTGGTGGAAAGGAAAAAAAATACTTACCTTGGATGATGCCTATTTACGTGCCATTATTTTGCGGTTATACCGCTTAATTGGGGTGTTAAACCGCCGCGGGCATGGTGCTCAAGCCCCCATTGTGTTGCCCGAAGACGCAGAATTATCTTGGCAGCAGAAGAAGTTGCCACAGCCCATTGATAAAGCCAGGGCGCAGCCCCAATGGTGTGCTTGGGAACACAGAGGTGTGGCCAAGGATAGCAAACGCCAAGCGCAACTATTTATGTTGGCTCACCAATTGCAGTATGAATTTAAGGATTTGCAGCCGTTTACCGTATAACAGGGGAAAAACGGCTTTTTGCCGCTGCAGGCATCGAATCTAAACCCGTTGGCGGTTATACTGCCGCCATCCCGTATTTAAATGAAAGCAGTGAGATTATGAATAGCGCTGAGTTACGACAACGATTTCTTGATTTTTTTGCCCGCCACGGCCACGAAGTGGTGTCTTCAAGCTCCTTGATTCCCGATAACGATCCCACCTTGTTATTCACAAACGCGGGGATGAACCAGTTTAAGGATGTATTTTTAGGGCGTGAGCATCGCAATTATACCCGTGCTGCCAGCAGCCAACGCTGTGTGCGCGCAGGGGGAAAACATAATGATTTAGAAAATGTGGGGTACACAGCGCGCCACCACACCTTTTTTGAGATGCTCGGTAACTTTAGCTTTGGCGATTACTTTAAGCGTGAAGCCATTCAGTTTGCTTGGGAGTTTTTAACTAAAGAGCTAGGCCTGCCGGAAGAAAAGCTATGGGTAACGGTGCACGTTTCCGATGATGAAGCTGCTGATATTTGGCTGAAGGAAATGGGCGTAAGCCCCGAGCGATTCTCCCGTTTGGATGAAGATAACTTCTGGCAAATGGGAGACACAGGCCCCTGCGGACCTTCCTCAGAAATTTTCTATGACCACGGCGAAGATGTACCCGGTGGGCCACCAGGTTCAGAGGGCGATGATTTAGATCGTTACATTGAAATTTGGAACCTTGTGTTCATGCAATACGATCGCCAGCCCGATGGCACCTTAGTGCCCTTGCCCAAACCCTCTGTGGATACCGGCATGGGGTTAGAGCGTATTGCGGCGGTGTTGCAAGGGGTTCACTCCAACTATGAAATCGATTTGTTCCAAGCGCTTTTAAAAGCCGCTGCCGAGGCCACGGGAACCACGGACCTTGAACACAAATCTCTACGGGTGATTGCGGATCACATTCGTTCTTCTGCCTTTTTGATTGCCGATGGCGTGTTGCCCTCTAATGAAGGCCGAGGCTATGTGCTGCGCCGTATCATTCGTCGCGCCCTGCGCCACGGTCATCAGTTAGGATGCCATGAACCTTTTTTCCACACCTTGGTGGCGCCCTTAATCGAGCAAATGGGGCAAGCGTATCCTTTATTGGTGGAGCAGCAAGAGCGCATTGAGCGTGCCTTGCTAAATGAGGAACAACAATTTATTCGCACCCTTGCTCAAGGTATGCGGGTGTTAGAAAGCGCCATTGAAAACCTAAAGGGAACTGTGATTTCTGGAGAGGTGGTGTTCACCTTGTACGATACCCATGGTTTCCCCCCGGATTTAACTGCGGATGTGGCCCGCGAGCGTGGCTTAACCATTGATATGGAAGGCTTTGAGGCCTGTATGGAGGAGCAACGCGAGCGTGCCCGCGGCGCCGATGCCTTCGCCAGTGATTATAGCGATCGCTTGGCCATTGATGTGGCCAGTGATTTCACCGGTTATGAGGGGGTGAGCTTGCCTCAGGCCAC
>CALEAR010000278.1 GCA_937943665.1 uncultured Alcanivoracaceae bacterium | reverse complement strand
CTAATTTTGCTTACGCCAAAGAACAACGCACCTTATGTGTGTGGGATATTGTGGGCCGATCCGGCGATACCTACAACATCATGCAAGATTATGCCAGCGAGGCCTCAAGCCATGGCTATGAGTTTAGACTGCGCGCCTACACTGATGAAAACATTGCCGCTGAAGATTTAAAAGCAGGCCAGTGTGATGCCGCCGCCATCACCGGCTTACGTGGACGCCAGTTCAACAGCTTTACCGGTAGCTTGGATTCCATGGGTAGTATTCCCAACGACAAGGTTATGCGCACCGTGATCCAAGTGCTTTCCAGCAACAACCCTAGCATTAAAGATAAAATGCGCAGTGGTTCCTATGAGGTTTACGGTGTAGCGCCCATGGGTGCGGCTTATTTGTTCGTAAAAGATAACACCATGACCACTGTGGGGGATTTAGCCGGTAAATCCATTTCTGTAATGGAGTACGATGTGGGCCAAGCCAAAATGGCCGCTAGCGTGGGAATGTCTCCTGTGCTATCCGATATCACCAACTTTGCTGGCCGCTTTAACAACCACAGTGTGGATATCTCCTTTGCACCCTTATTGGCTTATCGCGCTCTAGAGCTTTACAAAGGGCTAGAGCCAGATGGCGGTATTGTGGACTTTGTGCTTGGTCAGCTCACCCTGCAACTGATTGTACGCCACGATAGATTTGATGAAGAATTTGGTGATTGGAGCCGTGAGTACTTCTATAAGAATGTGCTAAACCGTGCCTTCAACCTGATTGATAACAGCCGTAAGGATGTGGACGACAAATGGTGGATCACCATTTCCGGTGAGGATTACGAGCGCTACGAAGAGATGCTACGCGATGCTCGTATCGATCTCACCAAAGAAGGTGTTTACAACCAAGATATGATGCACTTATTACGTAACTTGCGCTGCCGCCTCGAAGCGGACCGTGCGGAGTGCAGTGATGAGCGCGAAGTTTATAACTAAGCCCCTAGCCCGCCCTTTGGCGGGCTTTTCACCGCTGATTCACCACCTTACTACCACGCAGGCTTTAAATTAGGTGCACTATGGAAAACTCTTCACGTTTAACCTTTGCGGGACGCACCCCTGGGGAGTGGTTCTCATCACTACCCACCGTTATTATTTTGTTGCTCGCCGTTTTTTTATCTTCTGGGGAAATCATTCACTCTCAACTTCTGAAATACGGTGAACAAAACTGGGAGGAATATTTTGCCCTTCGTGCTGGTGCTGCGGAGCCTTCCTGTAATCTTGATCGTGATATCGATGCTGAAGTGGCACGCACAGTGGAAAAACGTCAGGCCGAAGCCGCCGACGACCCCTTAGCCGATATTCTGGGCTCCAGCGTTGATGAAGATGCCATTCGTCGCTCCATTGAGCGCAGCATCGCTAACTGTGAAAAGCGCTGGGAAAACTATGAGCGCATCCAAGAGCGCATTACCCCTGGGGTGGCAGCCTTCAGCTCTGTGGAAAAAACCGTGGCCTTCGCCGTTACCGAACTAGGCAGCTATAAGCGTTTACTACTGTGCTTATTGCTAATCATTTGTGCGGCCACCACCACCCTTCGCAAACACCATATTAGCCTGCGCCCCATACAAACCCTGAAAGATCACTATGTGGCCACCGGTGCTCAACTAGTGGCTAACCTAATGCTACTCACCTCTGCCATTGTGTATCGTGGCCGTGAGTTAGAAAGCTTAGCGGAAGGGATCCAAGTGCAACACTTGTACTTACATCCTTTCTGGATCGCGGGCTTTGCTTTGCTTGCCCTGATTAATATTGTGCAGCTCATTAAGCCCGGCAAGGATTTCCGTGAGGGCGGCAACTGGGGTAAAGCAATTTTAACCATCCCGCTGTTCACCTTTATGTGCTTGAACGCTGGGTTCCTGTTCTTCGGACAAGGTTATTACCATGGCATCAGCGTTTATCTGAACATGATGATGGAGCTTTCCACCCTCTTCCTGAACCTAGCCCTTTATATTTGGATCGGGATGATGCTTAAGCAAACCCGCTTAGCACAGTTGGTGTTTAACGTATTCCGCCCATGGCAAATGTCCCCAGAGCTTCTATGCTTTGTGGTATTGCTCGTTACCGCTGTACCCACCGCCTACACAGGTGCTTCGGGCATCTTTGTGATTGCAGCTGGTGCGGTGATTTATAATGAGTTAATCCGCAATGGCACCCGTCCTCAATTAGCCTTGGCCACCACTGCCATGTCCGGTTCCATGGGGGTAGTGTTGCGTCCGTGCTTATTGGTGGTGATTATTGCGGCTCTGAATAACGAAGTAACCACCGCTGAGCTCTTTAGCTCAGGCTTAAAGGTGTTCTTCTTCACCATTATCTTGTTCTTTATCTACTCACAGTTCGCCCGTCGAGAGCCAGCGCGAATTGCACCCTTCAGCCAGGCTTTACCGCAGAGTATTAAGCTCTTAAAGCCATTAATCCCTTATGTGGTGGTTATTGCGGGTGTGGTTATGTTCTTCTCTCACATTCTTGATAGACGATTAGATGAGTTCTCCGCACCCATTATTTTGCCGGTGATACTGCTCGCCATCCTAATGTATGAGTATGTATTCACTAGCAAAAAGAAGCGTGAAGCGGATAAAGAAGCAGCTGCTCGCGATGGTTATGAACGCCCCCGCGGCTTCGAGCATGCAGTACGTATAGCCACCTCTGAAACCACGGTGCATATTGGTGCCTTACTCATGCTCATGGCACTCTCGGTAAGCATTGGTGGAGTGGTGGAGCGTGTGGGCATCATGGATGCCGTACCCCATGATTTCTCCACGGTGTGGGCTGCCATGATTGTGCTCACCATTACCTTAGTGCTCACGGGCATGTTCATGGATCCATACGGTGCTGTGATCCTGATTAACGCCACCATTGCGCCCTTCGCCTTTAAAGCAGGCATTGAGCCCTTGCACTTCTGGATTGTGGCCTTGATCTCCTTTGAGCTTGGTTACCTCACCCCGCCGGTGGCGCTTAACCATTTGCTCACGCGGCAGGTGGTGGGCGACGATGTGGTGGAACAGGCTAAGCCCCAAACGGGCAACTTCTGGTACCGCTACGAGAAGTACTTGCTACCCATTGCGGTGCTCTTCACAGCCCTCATTGCGGTGGCTTACTTACCCTTAGGGTTTGAATCCTTGCATGATTGGTTATTCCAAACCATGAGCAACGCACCTTCTGCTCAGGACATGCTAGAAACACCTAACCTCGTGGAGTAATTCACAGGCACAAAAAAGCGGGTCAGCTTACACTGACCCGCTTTTTTTATGTTTGATACCTGTTTATAACACCCAGTGGGTTTTAATTTTTTCAGCGAGCGCTTCATGCTTTTGCTGACGTTTCGCCAACCCAAAGCGGTTGATAAATCGACCGTAAAAATTCACTAAGCTGCGAAGGTTATCCCCTTTACGACGGGGAATAATGTGCCAATGCACGTGGGGAATATGCTGATTAGATTCAGGCCCATCATTGATTATCAAGTTTTGCGCCTGAATACTAGGATCCGCTTTCTGCAAAGCCGCAATGGCTGCGCGTTGTAACGTTAACAAATGCACATTCACCTCAAGGGGCAATTCCCCTATGGTGGCCACATGCTGCTTAGCAATAATTAAGGTATGCCCATAAGTCACAGGGAACAGATCCAGCAACACCATGGCCATATCATCTTCATAAATCATGGCTGCTGGGGCTTCGCCTCTTTGGATCTCGCAAAACACGCAGGCCATTATGTTTGCCTCCTACGACGGCTGTAGTACCAAACACAAGCCAACAAAGACACAATAAACGCCAAGATGCAGGCCGCAATCAGTGGCGCTCCTGCACGTAAAGGATCACCATTGGCGAGCACAAAGGTATCAAACACTGTTACCACCCAAGCAGGCCCTTTGGCTGTGCCCTCATCGGTGACTGTCCAAGGCGTTAAAATGAGCGCTAAGGTAATGGCCCGCAAGGGGTAAGAAAGCCACGCAGGCCAAGAGCGTGACACCCACCAGCCACAAGCATAGGCCACCAAGGCACCGCCAAGATAAATGGCCCAAGCTAGGTGATAACCCTGTTCTGTCATGTGAGCTCCTTCCATATTTCCACGGGGGCATCAGGATCTGGGGACACCCAATGTATCACATGTTCCTCAAATTCCTCTTCAGAAACTTGAGTTTCACAAACAATACGTCCTTTCACTGAAATCCCCATTTGTTCCACGGTTTCCGTATCCCCGGACACCAAATGGTGCCACTCGGGTAAAGGTTTGCCCTCCGCCAATAAGCGGTAAGCGCAGGTATTGGGTAGCCAGGGCTCGCGCGCGATTTCCGGCGTCACGGGCACACAGGTGGGCACCAGCACATTCCGACGTTCATATTCTGTACACCGCACAGAATCATGGCACAAATACTGGCAACTCACATTGGTGTAATACAGCTCATCATCTTCTTCATCTTGCAGTTTAATAAGGCAACACCGACCGCAACCATCGCACAATGCTTCCCACTCTTCTGTGGTTAGCTCTTCCAATGCATACTTTTCCCAAAACTTATCGCGCACCTTGATGCCCTTCTGCTAAATATAAATCTTCATCTGGGGGCGGTGGCAACTGCAAAAACCACCCCTGTTCCTTAATGGCCTCACGCACCTTCGCCACATCCACACGGGCGAGTTTTCGATCCGGCGTTAATAACATATCCATCACGTGAATGGGCTTGCCAAAGAGGCTTTCCAACGCCTCTGGAATGGCTGCCACCCCTTGTTTTTTATCCACATAAAGATAGGTTTCTGCTTTTTTGCTACTACGGTAAATGGAGCATATTAAATGCATGGTCACAATATTCATCTTCTGGGTTTATAGTAAGGGTAATAAGGGTTCCACCACCACCTTGCGGCGCCACCCTTGTAATGGTTCAGGCAATACCTCCGGTTGGCGCACCCACTGTTCTAACCAACGGCGACGCATTAGTACCTCGGGCACTAATTCTAACTGTTCACTTAAGGCTTGCACCCCTTTACGCAACCGTTGAATGGTTTTCTTTTGCTCTTTGGTGGGTGGCCCCGGGAGCAACGGCAGCGGGGCTAGCTCTTGGCTTTGAGCAAGCCGTTCGAGCAACTGTTGTGCATACCGTCGGATCACAGGTGCTGGCAGTTCTAATTTTTTTAACTGCTGCATTGTGTGTGGGTTTTGTTCCGCCAACTGCACTAAAAGCGCATCCTTCAAAATAAAACTGCGAGGCACATTGCGTTTACGTGCTTCGCGCTCACGCCAATCCGCTAGCTGCTGTAAACGCGTTAAGGCCATGCCATCTTGTAAATACCCCACGCCCTTCACTTGGCGCCACATGTTCTCTGGCGGGGTTTGAGTAAGTGCTTTTTCACTTAAACGCTCACACTCCTCTTGCCACCATGCTTGGCGCCCCAACTGCTGCAAACGGTCCTTCAAATGCTCATAAAGGGTGGGCAACCATTCCACATCCGCCTTGGCATAGGCAAGCTGCTCTTGGGATAAGGGCCGCGCCAACCAATTGCTGCGTGTGGTTTCCTTTGGCAAGGATTTTTCAGCGATTTGTTCCACCAACCGTTGGTAACTCGGCTGCAAATCATACCCCGCCAAGGCAGCAGCAATTTGTGTATCGAACACTTGTTGCGGTGTTACCCCAGAAAAGTAATGCAACACCTCTAAATCTTCAGAACATGCATGCATTACCAAAGGGTACTCACCTATAAGATCCAACAAGGGTCGCGCATGGCCAATGGCTGGCGCATCTATTAATGCAATGCGATCACCGGCACGTACCTGAATCAGGGCTAAATCCGCCCAAAAGGTGCGCTCGCGCACAAATTCTGTATCCACATACAGGGGGGTGGTTATTTCCACTGGAGCCAACCAGTGCTCAAGTGCCTGTGGTGAATCAATCCACTGAAAACCCATGAAACCTCACAAAACAGCAAAAACCACAGTATAAACCCTTAAGCAATAAAAGTGGCCCCTTCTTTACCCTCAACCGCCCTGCAAGATTAATACATTAAGGGAGTTTTCTGGTAGCATAGGCGCGTTTTTAACCCACTTTTAGGAATCTCCATGACGACAAAATTGGTGCTAGTCCGCCACGGACAAAGTGTT
>CALEAR010000277.1 GCA_937943665.1 uncultured Alcanivoracaceae bacterium | reverse complement strand
ATCTGGCAAGGGGTGCAAACGGAGCAAGATTATGGCGAAAGAGACAGAGTCACCTACGGCTATGCCCCTTGAGTTGAACGATGAGGCGCTGTTGCGCTATAGCCGTCAAATTTTTTTACCAGGTTGGGATTTCCCAGGCCAAGAAAAGGTAGCCAAAGCTCATGTGTTGGTGGTGGGAGCGGGCGGCTTAGGGTGTCCTGCGGCCTTGTATTTGGCCGGCGCCGGAGTGGGGGAGCTCACCCTGGTGGATTTTGATGTGGTGGAGCTTAGTAATCTGCATCGCCAAATTGCTTACACAGAAGCCAATCTCGGCCAGCCCAAAGTAGAGGCACTGCGCCAACAATTGTTAGCCCGTAATCCCCATGTGATGATTCATGCCAAAAGTGAAAAGGTGGATGCCGCTTGGTTGCACGAGCAGTTGCCCAAAGGGGTGGGTCTGGTACTGGATTGCACTGATAATTTTGCCGTTCGCACGGCTTTGAATGCTGCTTGTTATCAGCACAAGGTGCCCTTAATTTCGGGGGCGGCTATTCGTTATCAAGGTCAAGTGGCGGCCTATGATTTTACACAAGGCACGCAAGCTTGCGCGGTGTGTTTGTTTGGCGAAGAGGAAATGCCTGATACCCATTGTCATGAGGCTGGTATTTTAGGGCCGGTGGTGGGTTTAATAGGCACACAACAAGCGCTGCTGGCATTGCAAATGTTGCAGGGAGTGCGGCGAGAGAATCAGCTTTATATCCTTGATGCCCAACGGCTAAGCTGGCGACAGCTTAGCTTTAGCAAGAACCCTTATTGCTCTATATGTGGAGAAAGTGCCCCTAGCAGCATAAGCCGCTAGGGGGCGGATCAGTTATCCTCTTCAGCGGGCTTAATGGTGCCCTCTAAGTGTGGCTTAACACCGTCTTTGGCAAGTAAGCGGAAGCGGAAGCCATCCTCGGTTTTCTCAGGGGCAAAAAGCACCTTAGCAGGAATAAACATGGGCAGCTTAAAGCTCACATCCACGGTGAAGGGGGAGGTGGGCAGCTGATCTTCTAAGGAGGCTAAGCTGCGCGCCTTAGACCACATGCCATGGGCAATGGGGCGCTTGAACCCAAACATTTTTGCGGTGAAGGCATAAAGGTGAATGGGGTTTCTATCCCCAGAAATGGCACCATATCGGCGGCCTAAATCTTCTTTTACGTACCAAGTTTCATACACGGAGGGAATGGGCGAACCTTCGCGTGGCTTGCGTTCTGTGGTTTCCCCAGTGCCGCCACCGCGGCGGAACATGATGGATTCGCTTTCCCATACTAGCTCACCACCTGTGGTAACAGAGGTGATGATGGAAAACTCATAGCCCTTCGGCAAACGTTTTAATTCACCAAAGCGGCATTCAATATCTAATTGCTCTCGCTCTTTAATTGGGCGATGCTGAGTAATGATATTGCGCACATGCACTAAACCTAATACGGCAAAAGGGAAGTGCTTATCTAGCAACAAGGTCATAAACAGGGGGTGTGCGTGCATGTGGGGGTAAGTGATCGGCAGTACACCCTTGGCAGAAAAGCCGCACACGCGACGATAAGCTGCGAGGTGTTTGCTATCAAGCATCACATCCGTGAGACGCACCGCAATATTGGGTAGCGTGGGATTAGCTCCAGGCTTGACGTTTGCGCGTATTAGCGCCTTGGCAAACATGGGAAGCATGGATGGAGCTTGTTTCAATGTACGCACTTCGGAGCTTGTCATGGTTAAATCCTTTGGATGATATTAAGCGAAAACAGGCACTTAGTATAAATGGCGAAATACATACATAAATTGGCCGCACCGCCATGGCAACACAGCCAATCAACGGCTCAGGTAACGGTACCAGAGCCGCCTAAGCTAACAAGGGCAATGTCTTCCCACCTTGGTAGGAGATGGGTGCTGCGTTTGTTAGTGCTGTTGTGCACCTATGGTCTGTGGTTTCGCTATGGTGCTTTGTGGAACAATGGCACCTGGTTGCTTATGGCAATGGTGGTCTTGGGAGTACTCACTTTAGGGGCCTGGCAACAGCAACGGTGGCGCCGCGCTGTGTGGCTTTCGGCCTATTGGGCCCCCACGAGCTGGGGGCAGCGGCGATTGCAAGGCGGCTATTTTATGGCCCTGTGGCAGGGGCTAAAAATGATGTGTGTGATGCCTTTTTTATTGGTGGGGCCCTTTTTGTTTGATGCCGCTTGGCAATGGCTGTGGTTAGTGGCGCTTACCTTGGCGGCGCCTTTAGTGTTTTGGGGGTGGCAGCAGGTGTTGCGTTCACAGGTGAAGGAGGTGTTGCTGCCTCTTTTGGCTTGGCGTTTGAGTTGGTGGAGCCTCACCCTAATAGGGGTGGCATTTTATTTGTGGTGTGCCCGTGGCACCTTGGCATCTGCTCCCGATGTGGAGGCACTGTTTCAGCAAAGCCGTAGCACTTGGATGGCGAGCACCTGGTTAGCCGAGGTGTACCAGTGGGTGAGCTTAAAGGCAGCGTTACGTTGGGCCATTGGGCATCAACTTTCTTTGTTATGGGCTCATGAGGAGCTGCGCTTATTGTGGCGCCTGTTGTTGCACTTGCCAGAGGTATTGTGGTGTGGCATTTGGCTTCGGGTGGTGGGTTATGTGGGCTTTTTACCTGGCCCTTCAGCTCAAGAGCCCTCTTGGAAACGCCATGTTGTGGTGGCTTTATTGGTGTTGGTAATGGTGGGGTTGGGGCTGCGAGATTGGCGAAAGGCCCCGCAGTTATTGGTGATGGATGGCCATTATTATGTGGTAACACCAGCGCAGCAAACGTTGTTGATGAAGGCTATGACATCGTTTTGGGAGTGGCAGGAAGCAAGCTTGCAGCAGCAGGTGGCCCAAGCAGTAAGGGAGGATATAACCCAGCTGTTTGCCGCTGCGCGGGAGCGAGTGCCACAGGTGGTGGCCTCTTATTATAGTTTGGGGGCTGAATATGAGCGTATGCTGCTGGCAGGGGCGCAATGGCTATTCCAAAAACCCTCTAATACCCATGAAGATTTGAGGCGGCAGCTCTTACCAGAGCTAGAAGAGGAAGCCTGGTTTGAACAGCTGCTTAGCAAAACACACCGCATTGAGGCAGCTTGGCAAGAAACCTCACTAAAGCAATGGCGCACTTATGTGGAACAATTGTTAGGCGAACCCCTGCCAACCTATATGCGGCCACCGAAGGCATTAACAGAGATCAGTATAGAGCCGCCGTCCGCCTTAGCGTTGGCGCAACAGCAGTTTGAACAGCGGCAAACCATAAGTGCGGCGGCCTTGGGAGTTGGAGTGGTTTCTGGGGTTGGTGCGCGTTACGCTTTTACACGCATGGGGCGTCGTCAGGCCGCATCACAGTTGGCTAAAAGTGCCTCGGCTAGAATCGGAGGCAGTGCCCTTTTGTGTGCTCCTTCGGGGGTGGGGGCCCTAGGGTGTGCCGCCGTGGGGGCAGTGGCTTGGTTAGTCACTGATTTTGCCTTGCTAAAATTAGAACAGCATCAGCAAGGCAGCGAGCTAGAGCAAGCCTTGCTGATGTGGCTTCATGAGCAAGAGCAATCTGTACTCAAACAATGGCATTTGCAGGCTAATAAGTTACCGGCAGTTCAGGGATCTCAAGCGAGTGAAGAGTAGGGCTTGCGTTACGTATTGTTTTTTTGTCTTACAATTTGGCAGCCCTTTCACACTTTTTGAGGTATACAAACCAACGCGTGCTAATCTGCGTGAATACAATTAATAACATTAAGGTGAACAAGCATGGCTGAACTCACAGACTCTGGTGTGCTATTGCGAATGGCCTATGAAGGCATGCAAGCAGCAAAAATAGATGCTGATGCGGTGTTAGCCAAAGTTGGATTAGATGCTTCGGTTTTACAAGAGCCAGATTTACGTACTCCTCACGATGCTCAGGAATGGTTTTGGCAAGCAGCGGAGGAGGTTTCAGGTGATCCTTACATTGGTTTGCATCTTGGTGAATATATTCCTGTTTTTAAAGGTCAGGTTTTAGAGTATCTCTTCCTTAGTAGTCCTAACTTTGGCGAAGGCATTAAGCGGGCTCTGAACTATCAGCGCTTACTCACTGATTCCGCTGAGGGTGAATTGGTATATACCGAACACGATGTGAGCCTGCGTCATATTTTTGTAAGCCGTCGCCTACACCACTTTAATGAGTGTGGTATGGCAGGGCTGATTAAATTTTTCCGCTTTGTAACCAATGGTGAATTTAAGCCCACAAAGGTGGCTTTTGTTCATTCGCAGCATGCGGATATGTCGGAATATGAAAAAGCGTTCGATTGTGAGGTTGTGTTCGACCAGCCTTATTCAGGCGTACACTTTGATCGTAGCCTCTTAATGCTACCTTCTGCCCATCATGAGCCGGAATTGCTACGCCTGCATGAAATGTTTGCCAGTGAGCAGGTGGCAAAACTAGAAAAGCAGGATTTAGTGGGCCAAGTGAGCCGTTTGATTGCGGAGTTGCTTGAATCAGGGCAGGCAAACTTAGAGGAAATTGCTAATCGGCTAGATATAAAGCCGCGCCAGCTGCGTACACGATTGGCGGATGCGGGTACTAACTTTAACCAGTTGGTGGCGGATTATCGTTGCCGCTTAGCCAAGCGCTTACTTGCCGGCACTGATGAATCCATTGATGAGATTGTTTATCTCACAGGGTTCTCTGAACCGAGCACCTTTTACCGTGCTTTCAAACGTTGGGTGGGGATGACTCCGATTGAATACCGTCGTGCGAAGAAGGAAGAAGAGGAAAGGGAAAGAGAACAAGAGAAAGCACGCCAGAAAAATCGCTAAGCGAGGCGGTTAAGAAGTAAAAAGCTCAGCCAAGTGGCTGAGCTTTTTTATTGCGTATTTTAGGCACCAAGGAGGCTTTGGCCACAAACACGTACAATGTTGCCCGTGGCTCCTTGGGAGGCAGGGCTAGCAAAGAAGGCGATAGCTTCAGCCACATCCACCGGCTGGCCACCCTGGTTAAGGGAATTCAGGCGGCGTCCTGCTTCGCGAATAGCAAAGGGAATTGCGCCTGTCATTTGTGTTTCAATAAAACCAGGGGCCACAGCATTAATGGTGATGTCTTTCTTGCTGAGTTCATCCACCATGCCTTCCACCATACCAATCACCGCCGCTTTGGAAGTGGAGTAGTTGGTTTGGCCCATGTTGCCGGCAATGCCCGAAATGGAGCTCACGCCAATAATGCGGCCGCCTTTGTTAAGGGTGCCGTCTTCTAGCAATTTGGCATTAATGCGCTCTTCGGCGGCGATATTAATATCAATCACCATGTCCCAGAGATGCTCTTTCATGCCGGCCATGGTTTTATCGCGGGTGACTCCAGCATTGTGTACCAAGATATCTAAACCGCCGAGCTCTTTGGCTTTTTCGCTGATGAGTGCTGGGGCATCAGCGGCGGTGATATCTGCAGTAACAGCCACGCCGTTTAGTTTATCTGCCACCTTGTGTAAATCTTCGCTCATGGCAGGAATCTCAAGCACCATGACGGTGGCTCCATCACGCGCTAAGGTTTCTGCAATGGCCGCACCAATACCCCGCGCTGCGCCAGTGACTAGGGCTGTCTTACCGGCCAAGGGCTGCCGCCA
>CALEAR010000276.1 GCA_937943665.1 uncultured Alcanivoracaceae bacterium | reverse complement strand
GCTGCTGCCTTGCTAGCGGGTACAGGCGGATTACATTGCGCGGCAATGTGTGGAGGTATCGCGAGTGCTTTAACATTTTCCATTCCTGCAGAAAAACGCCAAGGGAATCGTTTATGGGTGTGGCAGCTGCTATTCGGCAGTGGCCGTGTGGGCACCTATATGGTGTTGGGCGCGGGGGCCGGTGCGTTAGGGGATGGGCTATTGCGCCATTTAAGCAGTGAGCACTTTCACTGGCCGGCGTTGTTATCTGCCGCCATTATGTTGTTGTTGGCCATACAACTGCTCGGCAAGGCAAATCCATTGGTGAAAATCGAAAAGCTTGGCACCCATGTGTGGCGTCGTATCCAACCCTTACTAAAAGGGCTAATGCCGGTGGATAACCCGGCTAAGGCGTTGGCCCTTGGTGGCTTATGGGGCTTTATGCCCTGTGGTTTGTTGTATTCGGCTTTAATGTTAGCTGCCGGCACCGCACATCCCCTTTGGGGGGCATTCACCATGCTAGTGTTTGGTGTCATCACCATACCACCAGTGGCCGGAGCTGGGGTATTTGCTGGAAAGATTCGTCATTTGCGTGAGGGCGTGGGTAGGCCCATTGCTTTAATACTTACCCTGCTAGTGGCAGGTGTGTTTTTATATCAAGGGTTAGGCGGGCACCATGATCACCATGATGCTCATGAACATGGCACCGCTGTGGAATCATCCTTTGAGCATTGAACTTGTGACTTAGAGATTGTGTGCGCATAATGGCACCCTATTGATCCACAGCAACAATATGGTGTGTTATGACAGAGATTGAGCGTCCTAAGTTAACGATGCCGGAAGGCCACAACAAGTTATTACTACACTCTTGCTGTGCCCCCTGTTCTGGGGAAGTCATGGAAGCCTTAACGGCCTCTGGTATTGATTACACTATCTTCTTCTACAATCCTAATATTCATCCCGAAAAGGAATATTTGATTCGCAAAGAAGAAAACATTCGCTTTGCTGAAAAGCATAATGTGCCTTTTGTGGATGCAGATTACGACACTGATAACTGGTTTGAGCGTGCTAAGGGTATGGAAGATGAGCCCGAGCGCGGTATTCGTTGCACCATGTGCTTTGATATGCGCTTTGAACGTACAGCGCTTTATGCCTATGAAAATGGCTTTAATGTTATTAGTAGCTCTTTGGGTATTTCCCGCTGGAAAAACATGAAACAAATTAATGAGTGCGGGCATCGTGCGGCCTCTCGTTACCCCGATATGCATTATTGGGATTACAACTGGCGCAAGGGGGGTGGCAGCCAGCGCATGATTGAAATCAGCAAGCGAGAGCGTTTTTATCAGCAAGAGTATTGTGGTTGCGTATATTCCTTACGGGATACTAACCGTTGGCGTATGTCTAATGGACGTGATCGTATTAAAATTGGTGTGAAATATTATGGTGATGAGGATTAGCACCATTTAAAAAACCCCAAACGCTAGGGCGTTTGGGGTTTTTTTATGCCTGTGAGCCAAGCTTAGCAAAGGGCAAAGGCTTCCCGTGCTGCAGCTAAGGTCTTTTCAATATCTTCCTCTGTATGAGCCTGAGACATAAAGCCAGCCTCAAAGGCGGAAGGGGCTAAATAAATGCCACGTTCTAGCATAGCTCGGTAGAAACGTTTGAAGCGATCAATATCGCAGGCTGTGGCTTGGCTGAACTGTGTAATGTGGGTTTCCTCAGTGAAGAAGAAGCCAAACATGCCACCCACCTGGTTAACGCTTAAGGCCACCCCTTGTTCACGGGCTGCATCTGCAAGGCCATTGACTAATTGTTTGGTCTTGGCATCGAGGGCTTCATGAAAGCAGGGGGTGCTCACTTTTTTAAGCGTGGCAAGCCCAGCAGCCATGGCCACAGGGTTGCCTGATAAGGTGCCCGCTTGGTATACAGGCCCTGCGGGAGCAAGGTGTTGCATAATCTCTTTGCGGCCACCAAAGGCACCCACGGGCATACCACCCCCTACCACTTTTCCTAGCGTGGTCATATCCGGTGTTATGTTGTAGTACGCCTGGGCACCACCTAGGGCCACACGAAAGCCTGTCATTACTTCATCAAAAATCAAAACGCTACCAAAGGCGGTGCACTGTTCACGCAGCGCTTCTAAGAAGCCAGGAATGGGGGGAATACAGTTCATGTTGCCTGCCACAGGTTCCACAATCACGCAGGCAATGTGATCACCGTGTTCTTTGAAGCAGGCTTCCACTGCTGCAATATCATTATAGGGCAGGGTGATGGTGTATTTACTCACATCTGCGGGAATGCCAGGAGAGCTAGGGACGCCTAGGGTTAAGGCACCAGATCCTGCTTTTACTAAAAGGCTATCGGCGTGGCCATGATAGCAACCCTCAAACTTTACAATGAGATCGCGTTGAGTGTAGCCGCGCGCTAAACGGATGGCACTCATGGTGGCTTCGGTGCCTGAGCTCACCATGCGAACCTGCTCAATGGAAGGCATGAGTTCGCTGATCTTTTCCGCCATTTTAACTTCTAATTCAGTGGGGGCGCCGAAGGTGAGGCCTTGATCGATGGCTGCTTTTACCTGCTCGATCACCTCTTTATCGTTGTGGCCTAGGATAAGAGGGCCCCAAGAGCCCACGTAATCTATGTATTGTTGGTCATCCACATCGTATACATAGGCGCCTTCACCACGTTGGAAAAATACAGGGGTGCCACCTACGCCGTTAAAGGCGCGTACAGGGGAGTTAACGCCACCAGGGATAACTTTTTGTGCTTCTTCGTAAAGTAGTTGGGATTGTTCTTGCAGAAACATAGGTTATGTCCTTTTGGTTGTTTGTGTCAGCGCAACAAAGGCTTGCGCTTGTTGTTCAATATCATGTGCCGAGAACAAGCCATGGGCTACAGCAAGGGTGTGCGCACCTGCATCAAGCACTTGGGTGGCGTTTTCTGTGGTAATGCCACCGATGGCAACAAGGGTGGTATGGGGAAACCGTTGGCGCGCTTGGCTTAGTATGGCCAATGGGGCCGCAGGTGCCTGTGGTTTTGTGGATGAAGCAAAAAAGCGGCCAAATGCCACATAGCTTGCTGTTTGCTGAATCGCTTTATCAGCCAATGATAAATCATGATGGCAGGTGACACCAATAATAGCATCAGGGCCGAGAAGCTTGCGGGCTTGCTGAGGGTCACCATCGCCTTGGCCTAAGTGTACCCCTTGGGCACCCACCTCATAAGCCAGTTGCATATCATCGTTAATGATCAAGGGTACCTGATAAGTTTGACTGAGTTGTTGTAAGGCAAGGGCCAAATGGCGTTTATGCGCATAGCTTGCTCCCTTGTGCCGGTACTGCAACAGGCGAATGCCGCCCTTCATGGCAGCCTCACAAGCGGCCAAAAAAGCAGCTTCGTCCTGGTGAAGGTTAGGGTCTGTAATGGCATAAACGCCCGCTAATGCATTAGCTCTCAAGGCGGCGCTCCGGAATCATTTGGCCTTTGCCGGCTTGCCAAGCGCGGCTTAAGGCATCGAACACATAAGTTTGTGCCTGAGTGATGGCATCTTCTAAAGAGAAACCCGCTGCTAAGAAGTAAGCCATGGCGCTTGATAAGGTGCACCCCGAGCCGTGGTAACGGTGTGGCAAACGTTTACACGTCCATTTTTGTTGGCCTTTTTCACTAAAGAGAATATTTTCCACCTTATCGGTATCTGTGTTGCGATGGGTGCCTGTAATCAGAATCGGGGTATTGGTTTTTTTATACAGTAGCGTGCCGCAATCCTCTACGGCTTCTTGCTTTGCTAACTGCTGAGCTTCAGGGAAGTTAGGTGTTAGCACCTGAGAGAGTGGGGCGAGTTCTTCTAAAAGGATATCCCCTAAGGAAGCGGTGGCAAGGCCGCCTCCAGCCTCTGCTGCAAGCACGGGATCAAGCACCACAGGTACATGGGGGATCTTTTTTAGAAGAGCTTTGATGAAGGCCACAATGTCGGGTGAGGCCGTCATGCCAATTTTCACTGCACCGAAGCTCACATCTTCAAGTAATGCCTCTGCTTGGCGTTCAAGTAAATCCACAGAAACGGTTTCAAAATCATAGACATTTTGGGAATTTTGGACGGTGAGCCCTGTGATAAGAGTGGCGGCAAAGCCACCAAGGCTGTGTATGGCTTCAATATCAGCTTGGATACCAGCGCCGCCGGAAGGGTCATGACCTGCAATAACAAGTACGTTTGGTTTCAATGTTATTCCTACCTAGTGATTAAAAGGGACGAAGGATAGCTAGCCCAATAATGAGAAGAAGAAAGAGCACGGGCACTTCATTAAACCAACGGAAGTATACGTGGCTACGAGTGTTCGTTTGGTTAGCAAAACGTTTTAAGTGAGCCAAACACATGTGGTGGTAGCCAATGAGGCCTAAGACGAGTAGCATTTTGGCATGGAACCAGCCTTGGCTTTTAATGTATGACCATTGCAAGCTCGCAAGCCAAGCACCAAATACGAGGGTGGCGATCATGGCGGGTGTCATAATACCGCGATACAGTTTGCGTTCCATAATCACAAAGCGATCGTGGCTAATAGCGTCCTTGGCATCAGCGTGATACACAAACAACCGAGGCAAATAGAATAGCCCCGCGAACCAGCTCACCATGCTGGCGAGGTGTAAGGTTTTTATAATTCCGTAAGTCACTTTGTGCTCCTCAAGCGAGATGATGGGGCACTATCATAGCAAGCAAACTCAGGCTCCGCAGTGCTGTGAGTTAATATCATGAACGTTGAAAGAATAAGCCGTCACACAGGAGAAAACCATGTCTGCTAAGACGTATAAAGTTG
>CALEAR010000275.1 GCA_937943665.1 uncultured Alcanivoracaceae bacterium | reverse complement strand
AACAGCTAGCCTTTGAACTGGTGGAAGTTCGACCTCAAGCCTTAGAACTGTTGTTCTGCGCCGCCACGGCACACCCATTCTTGGTGTCTTGCGATAACTTCAATGGTAACGGGAATGAAGAGGAATTTCAGCGCCGTGTGTGGGCTGAGGCGCTGAAGATGTTAGCCGGGGATATGCCGCCGCGAGGTAAACAGTGGCTTAAGACTTTACAAGCTGCTTATGGAGTGGCAGTGCTGAATGAAGCACAGCTTGGAACCGTTTGGCGGCATGTTTAATGTGGGAAGAAGTTAATGGGGTAGCTGCCTTCCCAAGTATCCACCTCCCGAGCTTCAAATTTCATATGGCGCACAATTAATAAAATACGTTCCTCCATGGCGGCATCCTTAAGGCTTGAGCGTAGAATGCGCGCCTGGGTGACTTCGCCACTGGGGGCCACTGTGAGTGCTACCACCACTTCTCCTTGTAAGGTGGGTTGGCTGCGCAATGCCCGTTGGTAAATGCTGTTAAACCGACCCGCTTGGGCATCGAACACACGCCGTACTTCTGCATCAGTGCGTGTGCCACGGGTGGGTGTTTGCGGTTCAGCCTTAGCGGAGGTGGGGGCCTGTGTGGAGGGGGCTTGAGCTTGTCGTTGTTCTGTGGCTTCTAACACCCGTTGGGAGCTCTCCACCGCACCTGTGCGAGAGGCGGGCTCATCTTGCACCCTTTTGGAACTGGCTTGTTGGCGTTGCTCCAATCGCGTGTTAGTGCTTTCCGTGCGGCGGTTTGGGGAGGTGGGGCGGCGCAAGGTGCTTGGGCCCTGCGGTAGGGCATCCTCGAGCGCGTCAAGTGCCTCTAAGGCCTGTGTGTGTTGGCGCACACGCTTTTTGGCGGCAGCTTCTGGGCTTGGTGGGGTGGCCTGAGTTGCTTTGTTGGTAACTCTGTCCTGGGGCTGCTGTTTGGGTGCCTCAACAGGGACCGCTTCCTTCGGTTCAGGTAAGGGCTCGGTTGGCATCACCTCCTCAGGTGTTGCCTCAGGCATGAGCCAGGTGGCCACAGGTTCAATGCTGTGATCTGGTAAAAGCTTGGGGGGGCGAACTTGAGGAGTGAGGTTGACCCACAGGGCTAGCATGAGAAAAAGCAATATTCCTAAGGTGAAAGCTGCCGTGAGCAAGCGCTTTTCATGGGGGGAGGTATCCCAGGGGAGTTGGGGGGCAGTGTTTCCATAAAACATGGCTACTGCGCTCCTTCTCGAATCACCGCTAAGGAAATTTGTGAGAAAGCGGTGCCCTTAGTGCTTTCTAAGAGGGCTTCGATGGTGTTATAGGGTAAGGCTTTGTGGGCCATAACGGTGAGCACAGGGTTGGCATCTTCGGGCTGCTGTGCTGTGAATGCCGTTAAGGCAGCGCGTATGCGTGCTTGGCTTTGGGTTTTCTCTTCTTCTAACTCTTGAACACTCACTAAAGGGTTGTGGTTTAAATACACCTGGGTTTGGCTCATGTGCAGCACGGGTGTGTGTTGGGGGGCTTTTTCCACGCTTGCAGTGGGCAGCGGTACATCCTCCCGTTGTGGTAGGGGCACATTGTGATCTTGGCTCACCATTAAGAAAAACACCAACACAGTGAATACATCCATAAGGGCAGTGAGTTGCAACCCCTGCTGGCGTTGGCGGCGTTGTGCCCTTCGTTGTTGGCGAAGCCGAGAGGTTCTACTGGCCATGGGTTGCCTCCTGCGCCACGGGTGGTGCCGCCCCTATGCTAATTTGTGGAAACAGGGTTTGTGGCCCGTGCTCTTGGGGGATGGCACGCACCAAGTCCATGGTGGCCACTAATTCTTCGTAGGCAATGTGTGGTTCGCTGAGTAGGGTAATGGCCTCAGCCTTGGGGTATTCTTTTTTAAATTGCAAAAGGGTGTCTTGGAGGGCTTGAGGCTGAAAGCCGTCCTGTTGCATGGAAGGAAACGCATAGTGTTGATTGCTTGGCCAAGCATGCAGTTCGTAGCCCTGTTGACGTAGTGTGAGCGTGAGCCTCAGTGCTTCAGCATCCTCCTCCTGCCGCGAAGTGTGCTCAGATGACTCAGGCACCTGAATAGTGAACACAGATAACTGCACAAAAACCGCGTTCAGCAATAAAAAGGGAATGAGCACCACCATTAGGTTCATAAAAGTGGTGACATTCAGCTCAGCGGTTTTCCTTAGGCGCCTTCTTTTTATTCCTATGGCCATGAATAATAACCCACCGTAAAAGTTACGCTTTGGTGTTGGCGAGGGCAGTACGATAGCGGTTAAGGCACTTCATGCTCGCAATATCGAGGCTATCCACCACCTTATCCGTGAGGGAAGTGAGCAGTGCATGGGCGAGCATGAGGGGGATTGCCACGAACAAGCCCAGTGCTGTGGTGTTCATGGCCACGGAAATCGCAGCGGAAAGCATTTCTGCTTTTTGGGCTGGATCGGCATTGGAAACCGCTCCAAAGGCGGTGATTAAGCCAATAATGGTGCCAAGTAGGCCTAATAGGGTAGCAATGTTGGCAAAGGTGGCCACATAGTGGGTGCGAGCCTCTAGCCGTGGCAGTATTTCCATTAAGGTTTCTTCCATGGCTAAGGACATATCCTCAGTGCTGCGCCTTTGTTGTATGGCTTTTAGCCCTTGGTGAATTACCCGTGCCATAGCACAAGGGCTCGCCTTTGTTTTGCTGAGGGTTTGCTGCAGCTCTTCTTTGCCTAAGGATGGATAAATGCGTTGCCAAAAGCCTTGGTTTTGTTGCTTTA
>CALEAR010000274.1 GCA_937943665.1 uncultured Alcanivoracaceae bacterium | reverse complement strand
TGGGGGAAGCTTTCCCAGAGCTAGCCAAGGCTGAAGCCACCATTATTAAAGCCCTCCTTCAAGAAGAGCAGCAGTTTGCCCGTACGGTACAGCGAGGCTTAAGCCTATTAGAAGAAGCCATGCAGGGCTTGGGTAAAGGCGATACCCTGCCCGGCGAGGTGGCGTTCAAGTTGTACGACACCTATGGCTTCCCACTTGATTTAACCGCGGATATTACGCGAGAGCGTGGGGTGCTGGTTGATCAGGATGGTTTTGATGCGGCCATGGCTGAACAGCGCAAGCGAGCGCAACAAGCGTCGCAGTTTGGTGTGGACTATAATGAAAATGTGACCGCCGCAACGGAAACCGCTTTTTTAGGCTACCAAGTAGTACAAGCACGTGCAGAGGTTGTGGAGCTGTTTGTTGAGGGAGAATCGGTGCAGCAGGTTCCTGCGGGTACAGAGGCAACACTTGTCTTAGCAGAAACCACTTTTTATGCAGCAAGCGGTGGCCAAGTGGGCGACACAGGTGTGCTTCTGGCAGCAGACAACAGTGAGCAGCTAGTGTTTTCGGTACGCGATACCCAATATTTAGGGAAGGGGATTGGCCATCAAGGTTTGGCGAACGTGGATGTGGCGGTTGGCCAAAGCCTGATGGCGCAAGTGGACCAAGTGCGTCGTGACGCAATTCGCCGTAACCATTCGGCGACGCATTTAATACATGCAGCATTACGAAATATTCTTGGCGAACATGTGGTGCAAAAGGGCTCATTGGTAAATGAAGAGCGTTTACGTTTCGATTTTTCTCATGCTCAAGCAGTGACACCGAAGGAATTGGCACGCATCGAGCACGCTGTGAATATGCAAGTGTTGGCAAATACCCAATTATCCACAGAGTTGATGGCTATTGAAGACGCGAAACAGGCTGGCGCAGTGGCTTTATTCGGCGAGAAGTATGACGATGAAGTGCGCGTTGTGCGGATGGGAGATTACTCCATTGAGCTGTGTGGTGGTACGCATGTAACGCAAACAGGGGATATTGGCTTGTTCCGTATCGTGAATGAGTCGGGAATTGCCTCGGGGGTTCGCCGGATTGAAGCGATTACAGGCGTGGCAGCGTTGACGTACACGCAAGCTCAAGACGCACAGTTAAAAACGATCGCGCATAAAGTGAAAAGCGATGTGGCAGGCCTAGAAGAGCGCCTTGATCAGGTTTTAGATAAGCAGAAACAGTTAGAACGCCAGAATAATGAATTGCAACGCAAAATAGCGGTAAACATGGTGGCTGAGCTGGCGGCAAACCCTAAGATGATTTCTGGCACCAAGGTAGTTATTGCTGAAATCCCTGGCGGGGAGCCGAAGGCCTTACGCGATATGTTGGATGATTTAAAAAATCGCTTAGGTGATGGAATTGTATTGCTTGCTGTGCGTAATGAAAGTAAGGTTAACTTAATCGCTGGTGTAACTAAGACTTTGACAGGTAAGGTGAAAGCGGGCGAGTTAGTGAATCAGGCAGCTGCTGAAGTAGGTGGTAAAGGTGGCGGTCGACCGGATATGGCGCAAGCTGGGGGGAATAACCCAGGTAAGTTAGAACAGGCGCTAGCCAGTGCGACAGTTTGGTTAGAGAATGCGCTGAAGTCGTAAAAATCGTATTTAAGATAGCCGTCATTATGCTATGCTATTTGTTATCGGCGTTGTGTCGCTAAGCTTTTGCCAATGCTCCCAGGAAGAGGTGCATGTGTAAAAGCGTTGCTATGTAATAAGAGCAACACCGGGAAGCACATACGCTTCCCTTTAAACTCGGTATTGAAGGAGCTTTCTAATGTTAATTTTAACCCGACGGGTTGGCGAAACACTCATGATAGGTGACGATGTAACCGTGACCGTTCTAGGTGTGAAAGGGAATCAAGTGCGTATTGGGGTAAATGCACCGAAAGAAGTATCAGTGCATCGTGAAGAAATTTATATGCGTATTCAAAATGAAAGCATAAAAGAGGATGATGCA
>CALEAR010000273.1 GCA_937943665.1 uncultured Alcanivoracaceae bacterium | reverse complement strand
TGACGACCTTCATCCCAGTACTTACCAAGGTGCACTCCTTCAGCGTTATACACGGGATAACTTGGCATGGCGTCCACATCAGTTACCTTAAAGCCCGTGGCAAGAATCAATACATCTAAGGCGTGTTCAGTGCCATCAGCGGTGCGAATGCCATGGGCGGTGACTTCCTCAATGGAATGGGTTTCAAGCCACACGTTTTCGCGGTTAAAGGTTTTTAAAAAGGTGTTATGGAAGCTAGGGCGTTTGCAACCTAAGGCATATTTTGGGGTAAGTTTTTCCCGAGTTACTGGATCTTTCACTTGGCTCTTCAACCAAGCCAGGGCTAACTTCTCCACAGAATCCGCACCAGGGATCAAGCTGTAATAATGGGCAAGGCCTGGGAAGGTGAATTCCACAAAGGCTTGGCTCACTAAGCGAGAAGCAGTTTTCACCCCTGGAATGGCTCTTAGCCCTAAGCGAGCTGCCTTTGGCAAGGGGAAATCTAGCTTCGGCAAGCACCAAATGGGGGTACGCTGGAACACAGTTAAATGCTCCACAATGGGGGCGATTTCTGGAATCACCTGCACTGCGGTGGCACCGGTACCAATAATGCCCACGCGCTTGCCTTCAAGGGAAATGCTGTGATCCCAACGGCTAGTGTGCATCTTCTGGCCTTTAAAGGTATCAATGCCTTTAATATCGGGCATACGCGGCTGGCTTAAGGGGCCACCCGCATGGATCATATAGCGTGCTGAAAACTCCCCTTGGCTGGTTTTAATGCGCCAAATGTTTTCGTTTTCATCGAAACGCGCTTCCTGCACGCGCGTGTTGTACTGGATATGGCGAGCAAGATCATATTTTTCCACACAGTGCTCTGCGTAGGCTTTCAGCTCACGGCCCGGTGCATAGGTGCGGGACCACTCCGACGCTTGCTCAAAGGAAAACTGATAACTAAAAGAAGGAATATCCACCGCCACGCCGGGATAATTGTTCCAATGCCATACGCCACCGGGGCCAGAGGCATCATCCACCATTAAAATATCGTGAAAGCCGGCGTTTTTGAGGGCAATGGCGGTACCAATACCTGAAAAACCTGCCCCCACAATAAAAATCTCATGAAATTGGCTCATGATTTTTTCTCCGTTTTATTCTTTGTGGCTCGCCTGCGGCGCTCTATATCTAATTGCTTAACATTCGCAATGGTGAGCCTATCTAACTCAGCAATTAAGGATTGCAGTTTTTGATGTCGCGATAACATCCAATCTGTGGCGGGATTCACCACACCACGCAACCAAAAGAAGGGTAACCAACGCTTTGGCGCCACAATGTGTGGCTTACGCTTTTCCATACCCTTCACAATTTCTTTAGCAAGGGTTTCAGGTGCAATGGGTTGGCGTAAAAACCCTGGTAATGCAGCCATATTCATGGCGGTACCAATATGGCTACCCCCAAAAGCCACATCAATAATAGGAGTGGCTGTCCAACCTGGATAAATCACGCTAGCGCTAGCTCCTGTGTAGGCAAGCTCCACGCGCAGGGTGCGTGCCAAGGATTCCACCGCCGCTTTAGAGGCTGCATAGGGCGCATTAGCCATGCCGTTGATCATGGCGTAAATGGAGGACACCACCAGTACCTGACCTTGATGGCGTATCACCTCAGGTAGGCAAGCTTTCACCGTTCGCCATACGCCCAAGGTATCCACCGTCATAATATGTTCAAACTCATCCACATGGCAGCCTGCCACCGTGGCGGGCTCATCGCGCCAAGCAATACCCGCGTTAGCCATCACACAATCTAAGCGGCCAAACCGTGTCACTGCCTGCTCCACCACCTGCTGTGTGGCCTTGATATCCGTCACATCCAACGCCAGGGGCAATACTCGGGTTTCAGCAAACTGTTGCGCTAGCTCTGCCACGGCTTCGTAAGACACATCCGTTAGCACCAATAAGGCACCTCGGGCATACAAAGCACGAGCGGTGGCGGCACCAATGCCCCCTGCCGCCCCAGTGATCAAAACCACTTTATCTCTTAAGGAATACGCCATGGCTAACTCGTTTTAATGAAGCGATAAGAAAAGCCCAAGAAGCGGGTATACAGCGCAGGGGAAGCACGTTTCATTAGCCAGAACAGCTTGGCATCCACCTGTGGTGTGGTGTACAGCTTGCCCTTATCTAAACGATCCAAGGTGAGCTTGGCCACTTTATCACTGGTGGTAAGGGCGTAGTTCATAAGGGTATGATCCGCCAACTTGGCATAACGCCCTGGAATGCGCCCATCTTTAATAATGTTGGTGGGCACCAAGGTGGGGCAAAGCACGTTCACAGAAATGTTATCGCGCTTTAGCTCTGCAAAGAGGGTTTCAGAAAGTGCCCGCACCCCTGCTTTAGTCACGTTATAAATGCTCATTTCTGGTGCAGCGGTGTAAGAGGCCGCCGAGGCCACATTAATAATGGCGCCCTCTTTTGCCTTTTTAAACACGGGTACAAAGTAATGGCAGCCGTGAATCACACCCCAAAGGTTAATATTCACCGCCCACTTCCAATCGTCTAAGGTCATATCCTCAATTTTGCCCCCCACACCCACGCCGGCGTTGTTCACCAAAAGGGTTGCTGGCGCACCGAATAATTTAGCGGATTGAGAGGCTAAGCTACGTACTTGCGCCGCACGCCCCACATCACATTTAATAGCAAAGGCGGTGCCGCCCATTTCTTCAATCAGGGCAACCGTTTCCTGTGCAGCCTCTTCATTAATATCCGCACACACCACACTGCCCCCACGGCGTGCGATTTCAAGGGCAAAACTACGACCAATACCACTGCCCGCACCTGTTACCACTGCACGGGCGTTATAGCTTGGCTTCTTATTAGAGGATAAAAAGGGAATCATGATTTTTCTCAACTGGAGGGTTAATACACTGCTTGGCGAGGGCTCGCCAAGCAGTCACAACAATTACGCTTGCTTAGCAGCACCTGGGTAGAACTCACGGGTTAAGTAAGGTGTGAGTATGCCATCCTCAGGGTCTAGCAATACTTTTTTGTAGTATTCCAACATCTCAGTGGTATCGTGATCGTTGGGGTGGAAATCGGGGCGCAGGTAATCAAAAATATGGCCCAACGTGCTACCAAACACCCCTTCCTTCACGCCATAAATTAAGCGAGCACCGCGCACCACATCGCGCCAATATTTAGGGCTGAGTAAGCGGCTAGGCTTACGGATGGGTGGGATAGCTGCACCACCAATGGCCACTAAAATCAAAATGGTAACAAAGGCCATGGCAAAGCCCACAATACGCACGGGGTAATTACCCGAAAGCTCTTGGAACACATCATAAGCAATATCCTTGTGCTCAGACTCTTCCAACATGTGCCACATCCACATGGCGCGCTGCTTTTCATCTCCGCTGGCGTAGAAAATTTCCTCATGATTCATCATGAACTCCGCCAACACAGCGGTGAAGTGCTCAATGCCCGCCATCATGGAAAGTTGCATTAAGTTAGGCATGCGCTTAAAGCCATACTCAAATACTTTATCCGCTAGATAGCGGTAAAAGTTCAGCGGATACCGGTATTGCGCTAAGGTATCGTTAAACTCATCGTGCAAACGAGAGTGCACAGCCTCTTGGCCAATTAACGATGCCACGCGGCGCTTTAGCTCTGGATCTTTAATGAACTGGCGGTGGTAGCGCGCCGTATCAATCACCAAATCTTCACCAAAGGTGAGGAAAATTGATAACGCATGGAAGTAAGCAGACGCCACTTCGCTATCGCGATAGAAGTTTGGATCAAAGTTTTCACCATCAAAGTTAAACTCTAAATGGCGAACAGGAATCTGGTTATTTGGAACTGTCTTCTTCTCGGCAGCATTAGCCATGTCTACACCTATTCATTAATCGTTTAACAGGGAGTTCCTTCTCAAATAAAGCACTACGCATAATGGCGTAAACTTCCATTATTTTGACATCCATCAATGTCTCAATGTTGAAGAGAAGAATAGTACAAGCAATAAATAGGGTGCAATGTTTTGTCTAACAATAGACTGACACTTTTTGACAAGCCGGTATTATTTGACAAGTTAGCGCCCAAGGGATGGGCGCTAAGGCAGGTTTATTCTGGGGAACCGCTAATGGAAACGCCTTCTTCAGCGAACACTTCCTGTGCCACTTTTAAGGCATTCAACGCCCGTGGAAAACCCACATAAGGAATCAAGTGCATAATGCAGCCAACGATTTCATCTGGCGTTAGGCCCACATTCAAACCGGTAACCACATGCATGCCAATTTGCGGCGTTCCCTGTGCCACTAATGCTGAAATGGTGGTGAGCACTTTTTGTTTATTATCTAGGCCCTCACGGGAGTACACATCCCCAAAAGCAAATTCCACCACCATACGGGTTAAATCAGGGGCCACATCCTTAAAGCTTTCTCCCACTTCCATGTGCCCAGTGGGGCTTTCAGGTGTGGGCTTGGTGAGCTCTTCTAGCTTTTTCATACCCTGCTTAAAGCGTTCGCTCTGCATATTGTGCTCCTTGATAATCAGTGGTTAAGGGCCCCACAATATACACAAGAAGCTAAGCACTTGTTACCCAAAGGGAAGCTCGCCCCCTTGCCTTTGCCAATGCAAGCTCCCATGAAGAGGCGTAAACTGCCCCTTCAAACCCTGTTTGGTGAAGCTTCACTCGGAGCACACTGCTCCCTGAATCCTGCGATGTAATGAAGGAAGGAATCCTATGCCCACAGTAACGCTACGTGATGGCCAATCTTTGTATGTGAAAAAACTTGGATCCGGCCAACCCGTACTATTGCTGCCTGGCCTTGGCATGAAGAGCCAACATTGGTTGCCCTTCGTGTGGCCCTTACGCAAGCGGTTTTGTTTTTACATGCCTGAGTTTCGTGGCGTAGGGCGCTCCCGTGCCGCCTTTTTTAATCAACCCAACATCTTTCAAAATCATATGGAAGATGTGGAAGATATTGTGGCGCACTTTCAATTAAAGGATTTTATTCTCGTGGGGTATTCCCAAGGCGCTAGCACAGCACTGCACTGGCAAAACCGCGGCGGCTTCTCGCAAGTACGTGCTTACCTACACATTGAACAAAGCCCCTGCGTCATTAACCGCAGCGATTGGGCCCATGGGTTATTTGGCATACAGCAGCAATGGTTTTTTGCCCGCTTTAAGCGCTTGCTCAGCCTGCTAGAGGGCTATGAACAAGAAACTATTATGTCCCTGCACCACGAGGTGCGTAAGGAATTACTTACCGAACTTGGCGATATTTTCTCACGATTACTGAGTAAACCCATAGTGAAGCGCGCCTTCCCCTTTATGCACTTTATGCCTTGGACAGTGCCTTATATTTTCCCCGTCACACGGGTGGCCGATATCATGGCCTATTTAGAAAATTACACTCAACTCGGTGAGGATTACCTACCAGGGCTAAAAGGGTGTGAAACCCCCATTACTGTGATTGCTGGTGCTCGCTCCCCACTCTATTCCGTGGAGGGGCAACGGGCGGTGGCAGAACAAGTACCCCAAGGGGAATGTGTGGTGTTGCCCCACTCCGGCCATGTGCCCATGCTAGATCAACCCATTGCCTTCAGAAAAACGTTTAAGCGCTTCTTAATGGCGCACAGGGCTTAAGGCAGGCATAATGGCACTTGTAGAATTGGACGGTGCACCTTTCAAAAAGTTTGTAGAAAAACGCGAA
>CALEAR010000272.1 GCA_937943665.1 uncultured Alcanivoracaceae bacterium | reverse complement strand
TAGCTACCTTAGGTGGCTTGCGTGATGCGCAGTTAATCGATGCCCTTGAGGGCTCCCGTAACGAGCCTTTCATGCTGCACTATAACTTCCCTCCTTATTGCGTGGGTGAAACAGGCATGGTGGGCTCGCCCAAGCGTCGTGAAATTGGTCACGGTAACTTGGCACGTCGTGGTGTTCAGGCGGTATTGCCCTCCGAGCAGGAATTCCCCTATGCCATCCGTGTGGTGTCTGAAATCACTGAGTCGAATGGTTCTTCTTCCATGGCCTCTGTGTGCGGTGCTTCCCTTTCCTTAATGGATGCGGGTGTGCCCATTAAGGCTCCTGTGGCTGGTATTGCTATGGGGTTAGTGAAGGAAGGCGATAACTACGCTGTGTTATCCGATATCTTAGGTGATGAAGACCACCTAGGTGATATGGACTTCAAAGTGGCCGGTACCGCTAATGGGGTAACTGCTTTGCAAATGGATATTAAGATCCAAGGCATTACCAAAGACATTATGGAGCAAGCCTTGGCCCAAGCGAAGGAAGGCCGTTTGCACATTCTCGGCGAAATGAACAAGGTAATTAGTGAGCCCCGTTCTGAGGTATCTGAGAATGCTCCCACCTTGCTTACCATGCGCATTAATGCGGATAAGATCCGTGATGTTATTGGTAAGGGTGGTGCCACTATCCGTTCGCTCACAGAGGAATTTAATGCCAGCATTGATATTGAAGACGATGGCAGCATTAAGGTGTATGCGGATACCCGTGAGCTTGCAGAAGCGGCGGTGGCGCGCATTGAGGCCATTACTGCTGAGCCTGAAGTGGGTGTGATTTATAACGGTAAGGTTACCCGTACGGTGGATTTTGGCGCCTTTGTGGAGATTATCCCAGGCACTGAAGGTCTACTGCATATCTCTCAAATCGCTGAAGAGCGAGTGGAAAACGTAACTGATTACGTGAAAGAGGGAGATATTATTCAGGTATTAGTTACCGATGTGGATCAGCGTGGCCGCATTAAGCTTTCCATGAAGGAAGTGACTAAAGCGCAAGCGTAAGTTGGTAAGATAAGGCGCCGCAGCCCTGTGA
>CALEAR010000271.1 GCA_937943665.1 uncultured Alcanivoracaceae bacterium | reverse complement strand
GAAAGCCTCTGAAAGCCCCGAGCCCGAACAAGAAAGGTCCGAAGAGGAAGCCCCTGAGAACAATGATGAGGCAACAGACAACACAGAGAGTGCCCCCGATTGGCAGTTAATTACAAAAAACCTTTATGTGAAGGAGGGCAGTTTATTACTGAATGACAACACTCATGCTGATGCCGGTACCCTCATCTTTAAACCCATCAATCTTGCAGTTCACAATATTCACTGGCCAAGCCGTGATGCATTGAAAGCCGAACTGGCGCTGGGCTTTGACAGCGGCGGAGAACTCACCCTCACCACAGAAGGCACCTTGGAGCCCATCGCCTTCACGGGAGAACTGCGCCTGAATGATTTCACCTTGCCGCCACTGAACCCATGGTTGGCAGAACAAATGCCCCTATTTATTGAAAGCGGCACTGCCTTTTTAATACAGGAATTTGAGCTCGCCCTAGATGACGAGGATGCACTTTCCTTAGTGGCCACGGGGAAGGCACACATCGATGATTTTAGCCTCCGAGAGATGGATAAACGCACCATTGCCTCTTGGGCTTCTGTGGTGGTGGATAACACACAACTGAACCTGCAGGAGCAACAGCTACGAGTGGGCAACATTTTGTTAGATGGTGTAAACAGCAGCCTAAACCTAGCCGCTGATGGCAGCTCTTGGTTGGATATTTTTGCCGATGAAGCAGGCGATGATGTAGCCGCAGACACCACTTCCCACGAGGAAGATGCCCCCTGGCGAGTCATCATTGATGATATTGAACTGCGCAATAACAAGCTTAGCTATTACGATGCTTCCTTAAGCCCTGCCTTCCGCATTGGCTTAGATGATCTTAGCGGCCACTTAACAAACATAGATACCGCAGGCAAACAAGAAAGCGCCTTTAACTTCACCGCCCGCGTGGATGGTAATGCCCCTCTCACACTCAAGGGTAAAGGCTTTTTATTGAATGATCCCATTAGCCTAGAGCTCGACACAGTGCTTGAGGATTATGAAATGACACGCTTATCCCCCTTCACCGGCAGCTTCTTGGGTTACCTCACGCAAAGTGGCCAGTTAAGCGTGGAAAGCCAGTTAAAAATTCACGAAAACCTCCTAGACACCAATAATAAAATCCTCGCTAAACGTTTTTATTTAGGCGATAAGGTGGAAAGCGAAGATGCCATTAGTGCGCCCATTAAACTTGGCCTCTCTGTGCTCAGAGATAGACGCGAAAACATTAATCTCCCCGTGAAAGCCAAGGGTGATCTTGCTGACCCATCAGTAAGCGTAAGCAACATTATTTTAAGCACCTTTTCTAATATTCTCGTGCGTGCGGCCACCTCTCCCTTCTCGGTGCTCATGGGGCTCGGCGGTGGCAGTGAACAAGAGTACTTGCCCTTCGCCCCTGGCAGTGTGTCTTTGGGTGAGGAGGGCAAGAAGATGGTAGCCACCTTGGCGCAAGCCCTTAAAGACAGACCCCGTTTGCGTGTTACCCTTACCGGTGCAGCCGCCCTGCCCGACCAAGAAGCCATGGCCACTCAACTGGTGGGCGATGATATTCTTGGCCGCCGTTGGGAGGGGCT
>CALEAR010000270.1 GCA_937943665.1 uncultured Alcanivoracaceae bacterium | reverse complement strand
AAATAATGGAAAGTGCCACACTGGTGATAATCACCATACCGGTGGCGGCGGAAAAGCCCCCAATATAAGCGGCTAAGGCAAGGCCCCAGCTGCCTTCTGCCAAGGGCAGGGCGAGCACAAAGGTATCTGCGGTGGCGGTCTCGTGACCAAATAGGTGTACCCCTACACTGGCAATGGGTAGCGCCATAAAGCTAATAAGCAATAGGTAACCCCCGAAAAGCCATCGAGCGCGCTTCACATCTGCGGCGTTATTGCATTCCACAATGGCCACGTGGAATTGCCGTGGTAATAACACCACGGCGGTGAAGGCCAACAAGGTTTGTCCTAAAAATCCCACAGAGGGGGTGTTATCCAGCAGGGTGCTTAGTGCGGCTTGAGGGTTTAGCTGCTCTTTGTGGGCCCATAAAAAAGCAAAAAAGCCCACCGCCACAAAAGCAATCAGTTTAATTAAGGATTCAAAGGCCACCGCGAGCACCAAGCCTGGCCTATGTTCTGTGGCATCCACTTGGCGGGTACCAAATAAAATGGAGAACAACGCCATAATAAGGGCGATGTAGAGGGTAGGATCTTGCCAAAAGGCACGCTTCACTTGGCTGCCAGTGAGGGTATCAAGGCTTAGGCTTACAGCCTTATATTGCAGGGCTAAGTAGGGTACACAGGCGATCACCGCCATCAGGGCCACCAAAGCCGCTAGGCGCTGCGAACGGCCGTAGCGGCTAGCCATAAAATCCGCAATGGACACCGTGTTTTGCGATTGAGCCACCAAGCTTAAGCGCTCCATAATGCGCCAGCCAAACAGCAATAGCAGTAAGGGGCCTAAATAAATGGGCAAGTACCCCCAGCCGTAGCGCACCGCCGAGCCCACGGCCCCATAAAATGTCCATGAGGAACAATACACCGCCAAGGCTAAGCTATAAATAATGGGTCTTAGCGGCGCTTGTGCAGTGCGTTCACGGTACTTATCGCCTATCCATGCAATACCAAACAGTAAGGCCGCATAACCGAAGGAAACCAGAACCACCCAGGCGGATAACATGACTTCTCCTACTTTGGTCGAGGTGAGTTACCTTTGTTGTGTTTATCGTTGTATATTGTGAATCAACCTCTAGGAACATAATGATAAATAATTGCCCATAAGGCGAATATAAAACAATAAGCGGAGGAACTATGTCTTCTACCTCATTGGATTTTACCAACTATCCGCAAACGCCCCATGGTGGCACCTTGGTGAACCAAGTGGTGCCAGAGTCTAAGCGCGCTGCTGAAATTGCCCGAGCCCGCGAATTACCAAGTATCCGTGTGGATCTACAGGCCGTTATTACCATTGAAATGATTGCCACTGGTGTACTTTCTCCCATCAGTGGTTTTATGAAAGAAGCCGATTATCTATCGGTATTGGATAAAGGCCGTTTAAGTGATGGCACCGTGTGGCCTGTGCCACTGAGCTTTGCGCCCATTGGTAATAAGAACAAAGAAATTATTGATAGCTTAAGTGTGGGCGATGAGATTGCGCTAACGGATTACAACAATGAGCCCGTGGCGATTTTGAGTATTGAAGACATCTTTGATTACGATAAAGAACACCGCGCCAAGCATTTATTTGGTACCACCGATAAAAGCCACCCTGGGGTGAGCTCTATTTATGAACGTATGGGGGATACCGCCTTAGGCGGCACCTTGCACTTATTAAACCGCGTGGATTGGGGCCCCTTTGAAAAGCTCCGCATGGAGCCTAAAGATACCTGGCGTTTATTTTACGAAGAGAAGAAGTTTAGATCCGTGGCTGGGTTTATTACGGGGGCCAACCCTTTACACCGTGGCCATGAATATATTCATCGTAATGCCTTGGAGGAAGTGGATGGCCTTTTCCTACAGCCCTTAGTGGAAATGGCCAAGCGAGAATATGTGCGCCACGAATACCGTATGTTGGCCTACCGTAACGTGATGGAAGAATACTATCCTAAGGATAGATCCATTTTAGCTCCCTTACGGGTGACCTATATTTTTGCTGGCCCCCGTGAGGCGGTACTGCATGCCTTGATTATGAAGAATTATGGTTGCACCCATGCGCTGATTGGTCGCGACCATGCGGGTATTGGCGATTTCTATGATAAATACGCTGGCCACAGTGTGTTTGATCAATACACCAAAGAAGAGCTAGGCATTGATGTGCGCATGTTCCATGAGGTGTATTACTGCACCCGTTGCGATAGCCATGCCACCTCCGAAACCTGTTCCCATGATGAGCGTTACCGTATCAATATTTCTGGTACCGGTATTCGTGAAATGTTGCGCCACGGCATTATGCCGCCAAAGGAAGTGGTGCGGCCAGAATCCGCCTTAGCTGCCATGCAGGGGGTGCAACCGAAGGGGCTAGATGCAGAGGGCGAATCCATTAGCCCAGTGAGCAAGGTGATCAATAGCTTGTTCCCCTTCTACCGTGAGTACACGCGTTTGGGTGGTGCCAAACGCACACAGCCCATTGCCACTGAGGATCTCACCGCATTGGATCTTGAGCGGGCGAATATGGATGTGCGTGATCATGCCAACCAAATTTATGCAGATGTGTATGCGGAATATAGCGGCTTGGTGGATCACAACCGCAACTTGCAGCCCGTGTGGCGAGAGGATGCCCGCGATGCCATGCGCGCCAAGCAAGAACGGTTAATCTCAGACCTAGAGGAAAAGCTACAGCAGGCGCAGCCTGAATCATCCGATGATTTTATGTACCAAAATAAAGAGGAAGTGGAACGCGAATTAGCTGCTGCCCGTGAATTGCTCGAACAGATTTCACCCGTGGGTGAGAACACCGGTGTTAAGGTGTGGAATGCCTTGGAGTATAAGCGTTATCGGCAATAACGCCTAGTTAGCGTGAAAAGTGAAGGCCCGCTAGGTGCGGGCCTTTTTGTTGATTATTTAATGACACCGCAAATCATGCGTGCGCCACCGCCACCAAGGGGCTCTGGGCTATCACTATAGTTATCGCCCCCTGCGTGAATCATCAAGGCACGACCTTTTAATTCCTCAAGCGTGGTGATGCGAGGGGCTAGCACCGCATAGGCTTCTTCACCATCAATGGCGAGGGCGGGAAGATCCCCTTTGTGACCGCTGTTATCCCAAGGGCCCTTATGCTGGCCGGTTTCCTCGGGATCCCAGTGGCCGCCGGCTGCTAAGGCAGCTACCTTTTTACCATCCTGTTCTTTGGGCTCGCAGCTGGGGTTTTCATGCACATGGAAGCCATACACGCCAGATTCCACTCCCTCAAGGGCGGGAATAAACAAGGCGCCGTACTCCGTCATGGTGATGTGAATGTTGCCCACGGGGGTGTTGCCGTTTTCCACATCCAGTTTTTCCATGGGTACCACCAATTCATTGGCGTTGGCAGCCATGGCACCCGTGGCAAGCATGCCGCCGCATAATAGGGCGAATAAGTGTTTTTTCATGATTCCTCCAAACATCTAAATTAGGTATGCCTAACAAGATGCCTAATTCACGCCATGGGCACAAGGGAGATTTGTAACGCCCTAGCCAAACAACAGTTTTACTGCAAACCCTAAGAGCACCAAGCTAAACCCTCGCTCCACCCATACACCGTAGCGGTTTAAGCGTTGTATCCACAGAGGTTGTGAAAAAAACCACGCCACACTCATGTACCACCCCATATCGATAACCACAGCGGTAAGGGCATAAAGCAGCTTTATGGTGAACGGGGTGTGAAGATCCACCAACTGGCTGAACAGGGCAATGAAAAAAATGGCTGCATAAGGGTTAAAACAGGCCATAAGAAACCCATCCCGTGCGGCGTGAATGCCACTGAATGTTACAGGGTGGGAGGAAGTTGGTGCGCTTGCTTTTTGGCGTAACCCTTGTAGGCCCAGATAGGCTAAAAATAGGGCCCCCGCCCACTGTACCAAGCGGAATAGGGTGGGAGAGGTGGTGATAATGGCCACCAAGCCGAGCACAGCGCCTAAGGCATAAAGGCTGACTCCAAGCCCATGGGCAAAACCCACTATCATGCCTTGGCGGCGGCCGGCATTAAGGGTGTGCTTTAATACTAGTGCTAAGGAAGGCCCC